>NZ_CALIBH010000286.1 GCF_938045775.1 uncultured Campylobacter sp. | reverse complement strand
GTTTAGCGGAGATGCTAAAGCATCTACTATGGGACTTGACGCTCCTAAGCCTAGCTTAAAGGGTTCAACCGGAGTATTTGAAGCCGGCTATAAGTATGAGAGTAAAAACCTTATCTTTAGCCTAGGAGGCAAGGGCTACGTAGGCAAGACAAGAGGCGGTGCTATCAATGCAGGGTTTGAGATTATGTTTTAAATTTTAAGAGATGCGTAAGCCCTAGCTTGCACATCTATAAAATCAAATCCTATACTTAAAATTTCAGGGGCGATAGATTTCTCGCCCCTTTTTAAATTTAGAAGAGAATAAAATTCTAAGACCGCAGCCCTTAATTCGATTTGTGCTTTAAAATTTCAAAGCGCAGCGTATAAAAATTTTCAATTTTTATTTTATGTGATAAGCTACAAAAATTTAACTCATATTTTTACGCGATAAATTTAATATTATACGTAACTTGCCTTCTATATACCACGAGCGATCGCCAGAGCAGATACGGTTGGTTATTTTCAAGATGATAAGCCGGCTCGAATATGTAATTCCAGCATTGTGAGAGCGGAGCGTTGCGCTAAACATTCACCCGCACGAACGCCCAGTGCATAAAATCCCGCTTTGGCTCGTATTTGCCGCTGTTAAAATACTTCGCTAGCCGCGCCTCCTCCGGTTTCGCTTAGCTCGCCGTCTAGCATCCGGCGCGTCTTTTGCACAAACTCCTCCGAACTTTTCGCTCCGCCGCCGTGACACTGGGCTTTGATATAGCTGAGGCTCGGCAGATAGCCCATTTGAAATAGGATGTTTAAAAGATAGACGAAGTCGGGCTTTTGCTCCACTTCGCGCCCTATCGCATCCAAAATTTCATCATCCACGAAGCTGCCGCCCACTTTAAACGTGATATAAAGCGATTTTTTGGTCTTTGAAAGAAGCTTTTTAAGCGCGGTTTTTAGATCGTCCACCTCAAGGCAGCGCGAGGCGAAAACCACGTCGCACGCGGGCACGTCCGACCAGTCGTCCTCAAAGGCTTTTTGCGCAAATTTTGCGTTTTTTGCGCCGTAAATTTGAGCATTCTCGCGGGCAAATTCCAGCATTTTGGGCGAAAAGTTATAGCCGTAGATCCGCTCCAGCTTATCCGCTGCGGCGATGCTTAGCGCGCCTGCGCCGCATGCAAAATCAAGTAGCGTAGAAACGCCAGTAAAATCGACCTTGTCTATAAACTCGCGCGCGTAGGCGCTTTTCATCACGCCCTCGTTGAAGCTCGGCGCCTTTTTATCCCAATGCTCGGCCAGCTTTTTGCCGAACGAACTTTTTGCCTTTTGCGTCTTATAAAGCGCGTCAAAGTCGATCTCATCGTAGTTTGAAACTAAAATCATAACTATCCTTTCCTGGTTTTAACGGGCGGACCGCACCGATTTTTCATTAAATTTTAGCGCAAAATTATGCGCCGCGCCCAAACCCGCCTGAAATTTCAAACCGCCCGGCGAAAAGTACTAAGGTAAGCCTACCTCTGCGTATTTTATATGCTCGAAATTCTTTAAATTTTCACCGAATGATCGAAGCTAAATTTTAGAAAGTCCGCTCATAAATCAAAATTTTAGTCTGCCGCCCGCGCTTGTTCGCTCTGCCTTTAAATCTCCGCTCAAACTTATTACGAGGCCTCCAATCTAGCCGCTATCACCTTTTGCATCGCTTGATTTTTCTTGTTTTTGGCTAAAATTTGCAGCCTCCTTTTGCCGATGCGTTTGTCGGCAGCCTTTAGGATATTTGCAAGCCCCCATCCACCCTCATCGAAGTGCTTTGCGAACAGCTCCTCTCTGGGCGTATCGATATATTCGCGGATAAGCTCGCCGATGTCGCTTATGTCGTTACCATACGGATAAATTTTCGTTAGAACGCCCCCTGCTAGGCTTTTTACGCCGCCGCTTTTTAGCACGAAATCCTTCGGGTAATCAAAAATAATCTCGCCCGCAAGCGTGATAAAATATCGCGGCAAATCTGTGCTGCCGCGCCTGCTTTGCATCCGATAAACCGTGCAGTGGAGCTTAAAATCAATGCTTTCATCCACGAGCTCGTAAAGCCGTTTTGCAAGCTTGCTCCAACGTTTCATTTTGCCTCCTTTTGTCTATTTTTCGCCTCTTGCGGTTTCGCGCGTAGCTTTTGCCGCCCTTTGCGATGATCGCGCCTGAAAGCTCCGCACCTTTTCTATTTTTTGCAAATCCGCTTTGTAAAATTCTGCCGCGCTAAACGGTCTCCCAAAATCTTGGCTCCGTCTTGATCGCGTCTCGGTTTTTCTCGCGTAAAATTTGCAAAAATTCTTTAAAGTTTGGCGTAAAAATCGAAGCAGCGGGCACAAATTTATACTCGCTCGCGCCGTCTCGCTTGGACTCGTTCGTGCTGCCGCGTTCAAGTTCGCTCGCGCCGCCTGCAAAGCTGATCCGCCAAATCCTAGCGTGATTTATCCGTATTTTTATAACTTCAAGCTCTAAAATTTGCTCAAATTTATATCTCGCCGCGAGCTTCTGCCCGCTAAAAACATAGATGAAATCCTGATCGAACCAAAGGCTCTCGCATGAGATAAAAAATCGCTCCAGCCAGAACAAAAACGGTCGCACGGAAAGCCTTTTTACCGCGTCTGCTTCGCTTATCCCATCTATCGCGGCAAGGCAGCTCGGGCTAAGCTTGCGAGGGTTGCGCCAAAAAAGCGCCCAAAAGTAAAACGCTAAAAATTACGATTAAAATTTGAATTAAAGCTTCAGCCATTTAAAATTCTAAGTCCTTTTACAAATGCAAATTTAGCCTCCGTATCGCCCATAAACGAACTCCTACTAAAATCCGCCTCTGCGCCGTTTGCAAGCTCTTCGTAAAGCTTATAAAATCGCCCTTTGTAGGTGCAATCGCTTAGGCAGACGTTGAAAAACGCCTCCGCCGCGTCCCTGCCACCGAAATAATAGATAAAGTAGATCGGGCGCAGATCGAAGGCGCTTAGATTTTTGTTAAATTTAGCCCCGTGCCGCCTCATAAACTCCACCGCCTTGCGCTTGTCCTCAAAAAGCTCAAAAATAGGCAGCGCGTAGTCTTTGATAGCCGCGCTAATCTCCCGCACGCTGGGCTCAAAGCTAGCGCCCGCGAGCTGCCAGTCGCGAAATTGCCTGCGCGGCGTGAGATAGCTCAGATACGATACGAAAACAAGGTCGGTCGAGTAGGGTAGCTCCTCTTGCATCAGCTTTTTTAGGCGCTTGCAGTAGATCGCGATCTGCGGTAGGATGCTCACGCTGCCGGCGTAGTTGCGCATGCTGGAGCCAAAATAAATTTCAAATAAAATCTCCTTATCGCTTGCGAGCTTAGTTAGTTTTTGCCCCTTTTGCGTGGGTTTGAAGTCCGTAAAATTTGCCGCGATCTCGGCGCAACCGTTTAAAAATATCTCTCGAGGAGTCATGATTTTCCTTTTAAGTTTATCGTTTAAATTTAGACGTTTTGCTCGTTAGCAATTCGGTTTGCCGCTTACATTGCCGCAGCTGCGATCCGCAGCTTGGCGTTTTTCGGCGTGCCGTCTTGCCGCCGAAAACCATATAATGCGCGCAATTTTACCCCAATTCGACTAAATTTAACGGCGCTACGCGCCCGTAAAATTTATAATCTATCCTCGTATCTTTCGTAGTTTATGCCGTAAATTTTATCGATATTTTCGGCGTTTATGAGCTGCTCGCTGCGCCCGAAGGCTAAAATTTCGCCGTCTTTTATAAACAGCGTCAAGCTTGAAACGAACTTCGCGTGGCGCGGGTAGTGCGTCGTCTGCACGAAGGTGTAGTCCTCGTCGCCTAGAGCTTTTATCATCTCGAGTAGCTTGATCTGATTACCGAAGTCCAGCCCGTTTGTCGGCTCGTCCATAAAGATCGCTTTCGCGCCCTGAACCAGCGTGCGCGCGATATACGCGAGCTGCTGCCACTTGAAATTTCGCCTTTTAAGATTCTGTCTTTATATGGATTGCGCTTAGAATTTTATATTCTCACGTCTTTAAAATTTGCGTCGTTGCGAATAAATTTTATCGAGGTTTAAAATTTGATGCCGTATTGTTGCGCTGCGTAAAATTTCAATAACGCGCTAAATTTAAGTAGCACGTAAAATCAAGCATTGCTCTAAATTTCAAGTTACGCGCCGAATTTAGCTCGCGCGGCAAATCAAGTGTGCCGCCGAATAAAAGCGGTATAAAATTTGCTCGCGCGATAAAGCCCCGTTCCTCGGGACCTAGGCGTATAAAATTCTACCCAGGCGGATCATGTTCGAGCCGCATTTGATCGCGAGCTCAAAATCATCGCTCATCCCCATCGAGCAGATCCGCGCGCCGTGCGGCACGAGCGCATCGAAGATCTCGCGGCTTGCCTCGAAGCTTCGCGCGATCTGCGCGGGCTCGTCCACATGCGCGCCGATGCTCATCACGCCGATTAAATTTAGATTTTTGCACTCCTGCTTGATGCGCAAAAACTCCTCCACCGCTCGGTTTTTATCGAGCCCCGTTTTGGAGCTCTCGCCCGCAGCGTTGATCTCTAGCAGCGTATCTAGCGGATAAGTTAGCCGCTTATTTACGGCAAGCGCGAGTTCATAGGAGTTGCAGCTCTGCCACAGCGTCGGGCGCAGAGCGATGAGCTGATTGATTTTGTTGCTTTGTAGCGTGCCGATGAAGTGCCACTTTAGCGGCAGTTCACGCAGTAGTTCGCTTTTGCGCTTTAGCTCCTGCACTCTGTTTTCGCCAAACGCGATCTGTCCTTGCGAATACAGCTCGCGCACTTCATCTGTGCCTACGTTTTTACTCACCGCGACTAGCTGCACTTCGCCCGCGCCTACTTTTGCAGCCTCAATGCGCTTTAAAATTTCATCCAGCCTCATTTGTAAAATCCCAAAATTCTAGCGAAATCATTTAGCACCGTAAATATCATCAAAAGCGCCAAAATCCCCATACCTACGTAGCTGGCGCCCACAAACACTCGCTTTGGCACGGGGCGGCGGAAGATGAGCTCAAAGAGATTAAACGCGATGTGTCCGCCGTCGAGTGCTGGGATCGGAAAGAGATTGATAAGCCCTAAATTTACCGATATTAGCGCCACGAGCGCGAGCAGGACCGCCGCGCCGTAATCGACCGCCTTTGAGGTGATGTCCGTAATAGCGACGATGCCGCCCATCTCCTTTGGCGAAACGACGCCGCTAGCGAGCTTCTCGAGCCCTACCAAGATGAGCTTTGATGCCTCCACCGTCTGATCCCACGCGAAGCTAAGCGAGCGAGCACCTTTGTGATATAGCGTCACGGTCGCGTTGTAATCGGGCGAAATGCCGATGAGCGGCACTCTGATGCTCTCGCGCCAGATGGTTTTTTTCTCGCCGAGCTTCGGCGTGAGCTGCAGGCTCAGCCGCTCGCCGCCGCGCATGATCTCTAGGCTTAGCGGTGCGGCGGTTACCTGCTTTGAGATGTCGTCCCACTCGCGGATCTGCTTGCCGTCGATCGATAAAATTTCATCGTTTAGCATTAGCCCTGCGCTTGCCGCGGCGGAATCCGGCGAGATTTTGCCGACCTTGGGCGCTAACTTTTCGACGCCGATGTAGCCCAGCGCGATGTAGATCAAAAACGCAAGCAACAGGTTAAAAAACGGCCCCGCAAAAAGTATGATTATGCGCGCGATCGGGCCTTTGGAGTTGTAGCTATCGGGGTCCGCGCTTACTGCAGCGGGATCCAGATCCTCCTGCCCCTTAAGGCTCACGTAACCCCCCAGAGGGATCGCGCTGATGGCGTACTGCGTAGCGCCGATGCGCTTGGTAAAGACCTTCTCTCCAAAGCCCACGCTAAAGACGTTCACCCCCACGCCCAGCGCCCGTGCCGCCAAAAAATGCCCCAGCTCGTGGAAAAAGATGAGGAAGCTGATCGCTAGCACTGTGACCATAAAATTTATCGAGTAGAAATAAAATCCGACCGCCAGGATCGCGAGCGTTAAAATTATGCTTTTCAAATTTCAGACCTTTGTAAAAAATGGGCTAAGCTTACTATTATTTTGCAAATTTTAAGCTTAGATCGTCGCTTAAAGCCCTGGCTCGCTTTTTAAATTTGGTTAGCTTTGAGCTTAGCTCACTGCCGTTTCGGGCTATAAATTTAGCTAAATTAAGGGCGCGCAGGCGGATGGACAGCGCGCGTAATTTAAAATTTTAAAAGCGAAATTTTACCGCGAGATTTTGCGGAGTGGATTATAAAATTTCGCAGCACGAGGCTTTGTATTTTGAACTGCCGCTATGCTTTGAAATTTTATTATATCTTGGCAAGTCGTTATGCTCTAAAATTTTGTTGCGCTTTGAAATTCCATCGTGTTTTAAAATACTGCCGCGCCGCCCTGAAATTTTGTGCGGCGGTTTAAACGGAATTTTACGCCGTGAAATTTTACGCGTCAGAGTTCTACTCGCATATAGCGTAAACCGATAGCCTTGGAGGTTTTGACTTGCGAGTAGGTGCGGAATTTTATAAAAGGGCTTTTTATTCCAATGTTATAACATCTACGTTATGGTAGTAGTAGGCGCTTTCTATTTCTGTATCTACGTAAGAGCCCTTGTTTATACTTATAAATGTTATTGCACCGCATACAACTAGCACAAATAAAAATCCTAAGATATATTTACGAGCGTAAACACGAGCGGTTTCATTATCGAGCCGATGAGCTTCGTATTGCTTTAAATCTAGCTCGGCATCAGTAGGCAATCTCCATTTAAAAATACCAGCCATTTTTACTCCTTTAAATAATACTTTATTTTCGCAATCCATTACGTTATTTTGTTTGCGATGTTTGCTTGCTTTCTGCTTTAATGCGCGCATAGTTTGCATTGGAGCTTACGACTATCTCATATACTATCGCTCCTGCTATGATTATGAACGCTACTATAAACCAGTAAAGCACCTTTCTTACGTCTGCGTAGGGATCTTTTGTAGCCATTTAAATTCCTTATCTAATCGAAGCTTTAGCGGTTTGGATTATCCTATCAAAGGTCGGAAGCGCAGTCAGATTGACGTCGCCTAGTCGCTTTTCTCTGCTGCCCATATCGAAAAATCCCGTAGCTATGGCGATAATAGCAAACACGATGCAAGCTAATACGCATTTTAGTTGAAAGCTATTGCTTCCTACCAGGGTCGTTATCTCTCTATCGGTCATAATATCAATCCTTTTAAATTTATTTCAAAGCAGTAATTTGCCTATAGCAGCCTAAAAAGCGCCTCGCCAATGCCCTTCATAATCGAGTGCGATAGTGCGGTAATTTGAAGTGCCCGTAAACCAAAAGTCCATACTATAGCCAAAACGCTTGATATTATGACAGCAAAAGCAAGATATTGAAAAAAGAAGCCACCTTGGCTTAATTCGTGTTTTAAATCCCAAAAATCCATAATCTTATCCTTTAGAAAAACAAATTTGAAAGTATTGATAAGCTAATCAATACACCAAATGCTCGCGCGATAGTCCGCGGTAGTGTCCTGTAGCGCCAAAGCCATACTTGCTTTATCGCAAATGGCTCCAGCTCAGACGCCTTATTCGCTCTCCTACCGAATTTATCGTAAGGGGCGATAGCCTTTATATCGATAAATTCTTTATAATCCACCTCGCCCTCTTCTTCTACATCATATCTAAACATATCGTGAAATCTGATAAAAGGATAGCAGCTTCTAAATAGTCTAAAATCGTCTATTAGCTCTTCAAATTTGATAAACCTAGATATAACCTCAAATACCAAAAACGATACTATGAAATACCATAAAATAGGAAAGAGCGCTACTAACGGCAAATACCACCAAGGATGATAGGCAAATATATCCGCACCCCCGGTAAAAAACGGCACCTTATCGAAAGGAAAGAGCCAAATCGCATATTTGAAAGCAAAGTAGAAGTATCCGACGTAAATCGCTATCACGATTACGTAGTAGCTTTTGATGTCTTCTTCGATATATTTTAAGGAATAAAAGCTTATACCTGCTATAGCAATCGTAGCAAGGAAAAATTTTAAATCGTGCGTTAGCCATATCACGAATAAAAGAGCGTAAAACGCTATGGTGACATAATGCATCTTGCCCCAAAGGACGTTATAAAATATATCGGCTGCTTTTTTAAAACTCATAGAATTTTATCTCTCATTTAAAATGCTGCTTAGGAGCCTGCGTAGTAAAGGCCTCAAAAAGTGCCAACGCGCCATAAAAGATATTACAAAGCATATAATAAAGCCAAGTAAGTGGGGTCGCTAGAATAAAAAATAGCCTAGCGATGGGTCTTTCTTCATTCCACTCATTTTCGCGTTTAAAGAGAATAAAGATCGCAAATATTGCAAAGATTATTCCAACACCGATTTGAATTATAAGGTCTTTATCGTAAAATGTTTTTGAGGTAAAAACCGTATCTGCAGGTGGTCTCATATATAAAAGCCAACAACACATCAATATATTCGCTATTAATAACCCAAACATCAATCTTCTCATAGAATATCTCCAAATTTAATAGTTTTTGCGTTTAATCTTCTCGCTTTTTGCCGCCGCCTATATGTCCGCTTGCACCGAATGCAAAACAACATAGAGTTAAAGCGGTCAAAAAAACGGATATCCAAGCCTTAAAATCATTTATCAGGCTTTTTATAAATATTTCATATATGTATGCTCCGCTTACGCTTAGCACGGATAAAATAATCATAAATCCACTGATACCTATACATATCATAGCGAACGCTACTATAGGCGGAATTCTAGTGCATGACTGCGGCTTGATCGCTTCTTTTTGTTCTTGCATTTTTTACCTTTATTGCTTCTGATAAAATTTAAACTATTTGCTTTCAACTGCCAAGCGCTGATTAGATGCTTAAATTCTAACTCTTTTTCGTAGCCTTAGCATATGCCGCGACGTATTCAAAGCCCGAATATAGTGTCAACACAACTGCGATCCAGAGTAGGGCGTTTGCATAGGGCCACTGCATCGTTAGCCAGCCGATAGCGATCATCTGAAAGACCGTCTTTACCTTGCCCGCCATCGACGCGGCGACCTCTACGCCGTCGCCCGCCATCGCCACGCGAAGGCCCGTGATGAAAAACTCGCGGATTAGGATCAGATAGATCGCCCACGGGCTAGCGCGCCCGATAAACATAAGCCCCAAAAAGCCCGCAAGAGTTAGCATCTTATCGGCGAGCGGATCGATGATGGCGCCAAGCCTAGTTTTTTGGTTCCAAGAGCGCGCGATGTATCCGTCGAAAAAGTCCGTGACGGAGGCGATGACGAAGACCAGTGCGGCGAAATAATCGATCCAGCTGACGTGCACAGAGCCCACCATGCCGCCGTTCGCATGGCCGGCTAGTAGGATCAGCCAAAAAAACAGCGGCGCCAGCGCAACGCGAAAGCTCGCTAAAATATTGGGTAAATTTAGCATTATTTAAAGGTTGTTCCGCCGTCGACGATGAAGGTGTGCCCCGTCACCCAGCTAGCCTTGCTAGAGCATAGAAATAAACATGCTCCCGCCAGATCCTCCGGCTGCCCCATGCGTCCTAGCGGGCTAAGCTCGGCGGTTTTATCGCGTACCTCTTCGTAGTTCGTAAAGGCTCGTAACGCATCCGTCTCGATCGGGCCGCCGCTTACTACGTTTACGCGGATGTTTTTTTCGCCGAGCTCGGTCGCAGCGTAGCGCGCCATCGCTTCGACGGCGGCTTTTGCCGTGCCGTGCCCCGCGTAGTTTTCGATATAGACTAAATTTCCCGTGGAGCTAAGCGATATGATCGAGCCGCCGCCTACCGCTTCCATGCGCTTTGCCGCTTCTTGCGCGCCTACGACGAAGGCATTTACGGTCGCCGTAAAGATATTATTGATACCGCGTGGCTTTAGCCTCATAAATTTAGTGTATCCGCCTGCGACTGCGCGACCCGAGATGATGGCGTTTGAGATGAAAAAATCCACTCGCGCAAAATCCTCGTCAATCTTGGCAAAGAGCTCCTTATAGGTCTCGGGCTCCAAGATATTGAGCGCATAAGCGCGCGCCTTGATGCCGTAAGCCTTCTCAAGATCGGTTGCTTGCGAAGTCGCCAGCTCCTCGTTGGAATTATACGTAAAGGCGATATTTGCCCCCGCAGCTGCGAATTCCAAAACTATCGCCCTGCCTATGCCTCTCGTGCCGCCGCTGATAACTAGCGTTTTTCCTTTAAATTCGTTCGTCAATTAAAATCCTTTGATAGTGTATTGTTTCATTACGTTTTCTATTTTTTTGAGGTTTTCCGCGCTCGGCTCGCAAAGCGGCAAGCGGTACTCCAAGCTCGGCGCGAGACCTGCAATATACATCGCCGCTTTGATCGGGATCGGATTGCTCTCGCAGAATAAAATTTTATTGATCGCGTAGAGATCGTCGTTGATCTGCTTGGCCTTTAAAAACTCATTTTGCAGCGCAAATTTCGTAAGTCTCGCCGTGTAATCAGGCAGTAAATTTGCGGTGACCGAGATCACGCCCTTGCCGCCGTTGCTTAGGATCGGATAGTTGATCGCATCCTCGCCGCTAAGCACGCTAAGGCGCGGCTCGTGCGCGAGTAGATCGACGCATTTATCGATACTGCCGCTGGCTTCTTTGACGCCGTAGATGTTCTCGCAGTCGTTAAAAAGCTTGATGATCGTATCTGCGGCTATGTCGCAGCCGGTGCGCCCTGGCACGTTGTATAGCAGTACCGGCAGATCTACCGAGCTAGCGATCGCCTTGTAGTGCAGATAGAGTCCCTTTTGGGTGGGTTTGTTGTAGTAGGGCGCTACGGATAAAATTCCGTCCGCGCCGTGAGCCTGCGCAAACTGAGCGAGCCCGATCGCTTCGTGAGTTGCGTTGCTGCCCGCGCCCGCTAGCACCTTAACGTCCGTGCCCTTGCACGCGTCTACGGCGATCTCGATACAGACGCGGTGCTCGTCGTGCGTCAGCGTCGCGCTCTCGCCCGTGGTGCCTACGGGTACTACCGCGCTTATGCCGTTTGCGATCTGTCTTTTTATGAGCTTGGCGTAGGTCTGCTCGTCCAGTTTGCCCTCTTTAAAAGGCGTGATCAGTGCCGTCATAGAGCCGATTATGACATTTTTATTCATCGTTTTCCTTTCGTAAGATAATGCTCGTGGAGCTTTTAAGGCTTAGATAGGTTTTCATCGCTTTTTTAACCGCGTTTTTATCTAGACTTTTGATCTCGCGCTCCAGCCTAAATAGCGCGTCCAGATCGCCGCGGACGATGTAGCTGCCGTACATCTGCGCTACCTTGCTAGCGCTGTCGAGGGAGTAGATCAGATCGCTGCTTAGGGTGTTTTTGATCTTTAGCATATCATCGTCGCTTATTTTAGCTTTTTTGGCTTTTTCGATCAGCGCTAAAATTTCATCCCTCAGCGTCTCGCCGCTTACGCCCTGGTTGCAAACGGCAAAGACTATAAATAAATTCTCGTCCTTGGCGCTCATATCGTAGATGTTGATCTGATTGGCGAGCTTTTTCTCATCGACCAGCACGCGCTGTAAAAGCGAGCTCTTGCCGCCGCTAAGATATATATCCATCGCTTTGATCGCCGCGGCGTCAGGGTGGTTAAACGGCGGAATTTTAAAGGCGACTGCTACGATCTGCGCCTCGCTGTTTTTGTAAATAACGCTAAGCTTCTCGCCGTCTTGCGCGGGCTCGGTGCAGTGAAGGCACGGAATTTCGCTTTTGTTTTTTACGGGCGCGAAGTATTTTTTGGCCGCATCAAACGCCGCCTTTTCGCCGATGTCGCCGGTGATCAGCAGCACGGCGTTTTGCGGCTGATAAAATTTAGCGTGAAATTCCTTGATATCTTTGATGCTCCAGTTTTCGATATCCTTGCGAAAGCCGATCGGCGTCCAGTGATACGGGTGGTACAAAAACGCGGCGTTGTAGAGCCTGAAAAATAGATATCCGAACGGATCGTTATCAGTGCGCCACAGCCGCTCCTCGAGCACGACCTTGCGCTCGGGCTGAAATTCTTTGTCTTTTAGGCTCAAGTTTTGCATTATGTCGGCGTAAAGATCCAGGCAGACCTCTAAATTTGAGCTCGCGCACTTGATGAAGTAGTGCGTGTAATCAAAGCCCGTGCTTGCGTTATTTACGCCGCCAAAACCCTTTACGATCGCGTCGAACTCACCCGCCTTGCGATTTTTCGTGGATTTAAAATTTAGATGCTCCAGCATGTGCGCGATGCCGCTTTTGCCCATCGTCTCGTCGCGCGAGCCGACGTTGTAAAACACGTCCACGCTGATGACGCCGCTGCCTTTATTCATCGGGATGTGATAAATTTGAAGCCCGTTTTGCAGCGTGATTTTCTTAAATTTCGGAAACATTAATCTTTTTTCGCCTTTCGTTTTTTGCTTGAGTTTTGCTCCGCGTCTTGGGCGCCGCTCGCTTCTTTGGTCTCTTTGGCCTCGGCATTTTTAGTTTTGGCGCCGCTTTGTTTTACGTTTTTGCTCTTGGAGCTTTTGCTTTCCGCGCTGCTTTTTGGCGCGGCTTTCGTTTTAGAATTTTTACTTTCTATGTCGTTTTTTGGTGCGGCTTTAGTTGTGGTTTTGCTTTTGGCGGTTTTGTTCGCCGCTCCGCTTTGTTTTGCGTTTTTGACTTCTAAATTCTCACTCTTTGCGTCGCTTTTCGAGAGATTTTTTGCTTCGTCGCCCTTTTGCTGCGAGGCGTTGTTATCCTGCGCGACGTCCTTCTGCGAGGCGTCATCATCCTGCGCAGTACCCTTATGCGCGGCATCTTTTTGCGTAGCATCTTTTGAAATTTTACCGCGTTTGGAACCTACGCCGCTTTTTGAAATTTGACTTTGTTTTTGATCCGCACCGCTTTTGGAAGCTCTTTTTGAAATTTTGTCCTGCTTCTCATCGGCGCTGCTTTGCTTTGCGCTTTTAGCCTCTAAATTCTTGCTCTTTGCGCTGTTTCGTTTTGTATTTTTAACCTCGGAATTTTCTCTCTCTGCGCTGCTTTGCTCGGTCGAGCTTTGATCCGTCGCAGTATCTGTGTTTATCAAATCATTTAAATTTGCCGAAGCGTCGGAATTTTCGTCCGCTTTGGAGTTTGAGTCTGTTTGAGCGCTCAAAATTTTGCTTTCACCGTCGTTAGAAATTTCGTCCGCATCCTTACTTTCGGGCGCGTTTGAAATTTTATTCGCCTCTTTGCCTTCGCAAGCGCCAAAGTCCACGCTGTTGTCGCGATTTTTGGCCTGATCATTTCTGATGCCGTATCCTTCGCCCGCGCGATCTTTTAAATTTACTCCGACCGCCTCGTTTATGTTATTGAAACCATCTACGCGCAAAAGCTCCGCGAGCTCCTCATTGATCGCTTTGGCGACGAACGGACCTTTGAAGATAAAGGCGGTAAAAATTTGAACCAGGCTCGCGCCCGATTTGATGCGCTCGTAGGCCTCCTGCGCGCTGTCTATGCCGCCGCAGCTGATTAGGATCGTGCGGCCGAAGAGCTCGCGAGCGACCTGTGCGAAAAGCTTTCGCGATTTTTCGGTGATTAGCCTGCCGCTTAGGCCGCCGAAGTCCCTGGCGTTGGGGCTTAGCGAATAATCGACGCTCGTGTTGTTTATGATGATGCCGCTTGCGCCGCTTTGCACCGCGCACTCGCACAGCGCGATCGCCTGATCCGCGCTCATATCGGGCGCCAGCTTTAAGACGAGCGGTCTGTTCGTGATCTTTTTCATCGCTCCGATCAGCTCGCTTATGAAGCTATTTTCTTGCAAAGCGCGCAGATTCGGGGTGTTCGGCGAGCTTACGTTGATGATGAAAAAATCGCACAGCCCGTCAAATTTACGCGCCAAGACCTCGTAATCGCTCAGCGCATCCTCGTTCGGGGTGGTCTTATTTTTGCCGATATTTGCGGCGATCGGGATTTTAAAAGGATAAATTTTTCGCACGCGACGCTCGATAATATCGGCGCCTTCGTTGTTAAAGCCCATCGCGTTTTGAATGCTCTGCTCGCTAATGAGGCGAAAAAGTCGTGGCTTTTCGTTGCCGCTTTGAGGTCGCGGCGTAAAGGTGCCAAAATCGATGTGTCCGAAGCCAAGAGCGGCCAGCGGCGCGATCATCGTGGCGTTTTTGTCGAAGCCACCCGCGATACCTACGGGGTTATCGAAGCTGAGATTCCATATATTTTGAGTTAAAATTTTATCTTTATAAACGCCGAATTTTGCCAAAGCCTCAAGCCCGCCCGGAGTCGCATAGAGCGCGCGAAGTCCGAATTCTGCGATCTTGTGAGCGGTTTCTGGAT
Source organism: uncultured Campylobacter sp. (assembly GCF_938045775.1). Taxonomy (GTDB): domain Bacteria; phylum Campylobacterota; class Campylobacteria; order Campylobacterales; family Campylobacteraceae; genus Campylobacter_B. Next base: position 27,398 of record NZ_CALIBH010000286.1, on the reverse strand, counting down.
CGAATCGAAAAAAGATTTTTTTCAAGGTATCATAATTCATAATTTTTCCTCAAATTTTTCGTAATGGTAGCTAAAATTTAATTAAATATAGATAAGGATTTCGCGCTGAATTGCAATTCGCGGCGGTTAAATTTAGTTTTAGAATTATGCGAGAGATGCCGGTAAAATTTCTACGGCTTGCAATGAGCGGTTTAAATTTACGCAGAAGTTCAAAGATGTGCGCCGCGAATTTATAAATTTAGCGAGTTGCGATACATATCAAAATGCGCAGTGTCTACAATGCAGCTCGCGGTGCAGGGGTCGTACGCGATTTTATCCTGCGCCTGACTGCGCTCAATCCCGCCCAAGCTAAATTTTAAAATTTAAAGCGTCTGCTCGCGCTGTTTGAGTTTAGCGCGCCTCTTTGTCGCCGAAAGCAACAATCATCGTGCCCAGAGGAATGATCGCAACGCCCAAGATAATAGCTAGCGGGTTTAGCAAGGACAGCTTGGCAAGCAGGTAGATCGCCGCCACGAGCGCCGCGTAGGATAGAATTTTAAACGGAGAGAAAAACGCCCCTGCAAAATTACTCCGAACCTCGCTCCACTCAAGCTCGCCCTCAAAATCGTTCGCGCCTTCGAAATCATCCTTTGATTTGTCGCGAGCGGTGCCAATTCCGCCCCCAAAATCGCTCGTACCGTCGCCCGGCTCGCCGCTATCTACATCGCCGCCGCGATTACCGCTATCTGCGCCGTTACCACAATTGTTGCGATCTGCGCCGCCGTCCAGGTAGCCGCTCGCTCCGCTTTTTAAGTCGTCGTAACGCTCGCCTATGCCGTCTTGCGAACTATCGCTAGCTTCGTCGTTTATGCCGCCGTGTGAGTTGCCGCAAGTCGCGCAATCTTTCATATTAAATTTATCGGCGACATGTCCCAAAGCGGTCGCGTTGCAAGCGGAGATTTCGTTGCGGTTGTCTTCGGTAGAATTTAAGTCGCGCTTGGTAGCAGCGGCTCTGCTGCGCTCGGCGCCTAAATTCGAGCCGCGAGTAAAATTTATATCGGCGGAGCTTGCGGTACGCTCGGCGGCGGTCTCATCGTACGTGACGCAACTATCGCCGTTTTCGATGCGGGTCTCACCGCTCGTGAAATTTACTGCGCCTTCGGAATTTTGCGCGTTTGAAATTTCAGCGCCTGAATTTAGATCGCTAAAGCTTTTGCTCTTTAAAATTTCATTGCCGCAAATTTTGTCGTATGAAATTTCATCGCCGCTTGCGTCGCCTTGGTTTTCGCCGCTAAAGTTTGCGGAATTCGTATTGCTAGCGGAAGTTTCGCCACTTATGAAACCTGCGGAATTTTTAGAGCTTTGCTGTAAAATTTCATCGTATTTGCCGGCTCTGAGCTCATCTTCTATTTTGTTGCGGTAAGCGCGAAACGAAAAATATACCGCTCCGAATGCGCCCAAAAATCCGGCCTCCAAGCTAAGAAGCCACGCAAGCGCCCGCACGCTGAAAGAGCCCGTGCCGAAAAACCCGCCGCCGCAAAGTGCTAGCCCAAGCAGGGCAAATGCTGCGTTTAGCGCGCAGTATATGAGCAAAAACCGCCTACTCAATCCCGCTCATCCCATTCATCGTCGTCGTCGAAATTTTTCGGATCCGCCTTGTATTTCGGATCGTCTTCGAGCTCTTTTAGGCTCGAATTTAGCGCCTTGCACGCACGGTAAACATTCAAAAATGCCGCCGCGATGCCGATAGCGATGCCGAACCAGAGCAGAAGCAGCGAGCCCGTGAGGTGCCGCAGCCCAAGTCCGATCGCTACGCCGATGCCGATCGCTACGACGATTGAGATGCCTAGGCTGATGTCGCAGGCGCCCTTTACGATTTTGTTTAAATTTTTCGTTACTCTCATCTAAAATCCGTAAAATTTTAAAATGCAGCCCTTAAAGCGCCGCCATCGCTTCGTCTGCGGCGTTTAGCGCAAAGTCGATCTGCGTTTCATTCATCGTGGCGCAGATAAAGCCCGTCTCAAACTGACTAGGCGCCAAAAATACGCCGCGCTTAATCATCTCGCCATGAAATTTCGCAAAGCGCGCGGTGTCTGCTTGCAGGGCGCCATCATAGTCGCGCACCTCTTCGTCTGCAAAAAAGTAGCCGAACATCGAGCCTACGCAGGCGGTTTGCAGCGCGATGCCGCGGTGCTGTGCTATGGCGCAAAGCCCGTCTGTAAGCCTGCGCGCCAGCTCACCGAGCCTTTCGTAAAGGCCGCTGCTAGCGTAAATTTTACTTAGGCTAGCGATGCCCGCAGCCATTGCGACGGGGTTTCCGCTTAGCGTGCCTGCTTGATACACCGCTCCTAGCGGGCTTATCATATCCATGATTTCGCGCTTGCCCGCAAACGCCGCCACGCTCATACCACCTCCGATGACCTTGCCGAAGGTCACCAGATCGCCGCGGACGCCGTAGATACCATAGCTGCCTAGCTCGCTCGCGCGAAAGCCGCTCATTACCTCGTCGATTATCAGCACGATCTTTTTCTCGTCGCACAGCGCGCGAAGCTCGGTCAAAAATTCGGGATCCGCCGGCACCAAGCCCATATTTCCCGCGATCGGCTCGATGATGATCGTGCCGATGTCGTTTTGCTCTAGGACGTCTTTAACGCTTTGAATGTCGTTGTATCTGGCTAGGTAGGTGTTTTTTGCGACGTCCTGCGGTACGCCCGCGCTGCTTGCGTTACCGAAGGTGCTTGCGCCGCTGCCCGCTTTGACGAGCAGGCTGTCGCTGTGGCCGTGGTAGCAGCCCTCAAATTTTAGAATTTTATCCCGTCCGCTAAAGGCGCGCGCAAGACGGATCGCGCTCATCGTGGCTTCCGTGCCGCTGCTGGTAAAGCGGATCTTATCTAGGAAATCGAAATTTTTTAGCACGAGCGAGGCAAGCTGCGTCTCAAGCGGGCTGGATGCGCCGAAGCTTAGCCCCTTTTTGGCGGTTTGCACGACGGCGCGCAGGATGTCTGCGTCGGCGTGACCGAAGATGAGCGGACCCCAGCTCTGCACGAAGTCGAGATATTTTTTGCCCTCGACGTCGTAGATATACGAGCCCTCGCCGCGATCCACCATAAAAGGCTCACTGCCTACGTTGCCGAATGCTCGCACCGGCGAATCGACGCCGCCTGGGATAAGTTTTTGTGCTGCTAAAAATTCGTCGTGATTATTCATTTTTTCTCCTTCTTTTTGGGTTGATTTATCGATTTTATATATTTGTAGATGATGATGATCTCGTTTTGCGTCAAGAAGTAGCTGGGCATTACGTCGCGCGAGCTGCTGATCCCGTCGGCGAGCTCCTGAAGCGAGAGATTGTTGATCGGCGGCGCGTTTAGGGCGCGCTCGTAGTAGGCGCCTGCGGTGCGGTTAAATTCTTTATACGTCGCGATCAGCGAGCCCTCGCCCTTCTCGCCGTGGCACTTGTCGCAGCCGATGCCGCGGGGGTTTTTATACAGCATCGCGCCGTATTCTTCGTCGGTGATGAAGCTCTCGGCTTGTGCGCCGCGAGGTAGAAAAAATATGGTCGCGTTTAAAAACAGCGCTAAAAATATAAAATTTCGCATCTTCTCGTTTCGAATTTTTGGCGCAATAATATAAAAAATGTGCTTAAATTTCATAACGCAGCTATCTTTTCGATCCCCTCGAAATAAAAAACGTTTAGCTCATCCTGCCTGCGGTAGAGGAATTTTAGCCCGTGCGCTTTGGCGATGTTATCGACGATGTAAAGCCCCAGGCCGAAGCTTTGCTTGGCGTTCGTGCCCTTGACGAAGGCCTCTTTGTAGTAGCTAAAGTCCTTCTGTAGCGGCTCGCCGAGCGTTATGAAGTCCATAGTTTGGGCGTCTAAGCGGATTAAAATTTTACCGTCTGCGGCGTATTTTACGGCGTTGTCGATTAAATTTTTCACCGCGACGCAAAAGAGCTTCAGATCGACGTTTAAGCTCAGGCTCAGCGGATTTTGCAGCGTGACGCAGCCGGGCTCGATCATCGCGATGCCGAGCGCCTCTTTTAAAATTTCATCCATGGGAAAAATTCCGCGTTCGAGCAGCGCTGTGCCCGCAGTCGCGCGCTCTACCGCCGCAAATTCGTTGATTAGGCTCTCCAGCCGCTCAAAGACCGAGATGAGGCGCTCCTGATTTTTACCGTGCTCGATCATCTCGACGGCGATGCGACCCTTTGTGATGGGGGTTTTGAGCTCGTGCATTATGTTTCGCAAAAACAGATGGCGCGATTCGTTAAGCTTATTTATCTGCGTGACCGCCTCGTAAAATGCATGCGAAACCTCGGAAATTTCGTCGTTTCCTACGCTTACGTCTTTGATCTGGAGATTGCCTTTAGCAAATTTATCGATCTGGCGTTTGAGCTTGCGAAGGGGGCGAATTTTGCGGATGATAAAGATATACGCAAGCAGAATGATCACCAAAATGACGCCGTAGATCGCTTTGAAAATATCGTAGCGATAGGGCTGATAATCCTTGTCGTTTAAAAGCCGCGTCTCGCCCGCGTGAGTGATCTTTAAGTAGTGTTTGCGTTTAAAAAGCAAGATGTCCGCAGAGCCGATGTCTGCGGAGATGCTATCTAAAATTTCAGCGCCTTTAATGATCTCATCGCGCTTGGCTTCATCGCGGATGGTCGAAAACTCGAAATTTGCGACCTGCCGTTCGTATTCGACATCGCTGATGAGCTTACTCATCTGATATAGGTTCGCGCGCGCAACGATGGAGTATTTGGAGTTTAGTTCACGGGTGTAGTTTTGCTGATCGTAGCCGATGAGCCAGAGCAGAGCGAGCGAAACACCCACGGCAGCGAGCGCGAAGATAAACGTGATGGTGTAAAAAATCGACGATCTTACTTTCATTAAATTTATATGATCCTTAAATTTTTAAAATTTCAAAGCTTTGTAAGCCGCGGGCTTGCTTTGCTTTAGTGCGCGTACCGACTTATTCGGCTTTAAATTTACGACGCGTCTTAAAGGCACGGCGTGTAAATTTTAAAATTTCATCGAAAACAGGGTGCTTTTAAATTTAACAGCCGCGCTGCTTTAAATTTTAAAATTTACCCTTTCGTTGTCCTGGGCTCTGTTTTTTATGGCTCGTCTTGCGTGTAGAGCCGAACTGCTTGCCGAATTCGACGATAAAATTTCGCGCGCATCTAACCGCGTGCTAAATTTATAACTGCAAAATTTTATCGTAAAATTTTAACGCTTCAGTTGCGGCGCCTTAAATTTAAACGGCAAGATCGCGCGGACCGACTTGCGATTTCAGTTTCGCCGCGCGGATATCTATATAAATTTAGAGTCGCGAGTAGCTAAATTTTATCGCGCCGCCCGTCCGGCGCAAGTTCGCTCATTGTATCAGCTTATAGCCTACGCCGCGGATAGCGTGGATGTAGCTTGGCGCCTTGGACGTTTCGCCGAGTTTTAGGCGGATGCGGCCGATGATGACATCTATGCTTTTGCTCGAGGATTCCTCGCTTATGGAGCTGCAGTTGTATATGAGCTCCTCGCGGGTGATCGCGCCGCCTTCCTTTTTGATGAGATACGAAAGCACGTCGTATTCGGCGATGGTGAGCGACAGCGGCTGTCCTTTGAAACTGATGACGTGGCGGAAATCATCCACCTCGAGATCTTTTTTGGGCTTTGCGGCGCGCTGGAGCGAGTTTATGTCGTAGCGCTCGATATGGCGTTTGATGCGCGCTAAAAGTTCTTGCGGATTATAGGGCTTTGGCAGATAGTCGTCCGCGCCGAAGTCAAAAGCGTTGATCTTGTCGGTCAGATCGTGGCGGGCGCTTGAGATTATGATCGGTATATCGGTGTTTTTGCGGATCTCTTTGCAGACCTCAAGTCCGTCCATCCCAGGAAGCGTGAGGTCTAAAATCACGAGGTTGAAATTTTCTAAATTTAGCTTGGAAAGCCCCAAAAACGGATCGTCCGCGACGGTGATATCGATATCGTATTGTTGCAGATATTCGCTTAAAATTTCGGCGAGTTCTAAATCGTCCTCTATCATTAAAATTTTAGTCATAAAAAACCTTTGAAATTTTGCGCGGATTATAACAAAATATAGTTTATATATTTTAAAGCGGCAAATTTGGGCGAAATTTTACAAAAATGAAGCTCGGTAGGGTAAAATTTTGAAATTTTTCTAAACCGGGCGAAATTTCAAAAATCAGCCCCAAAAATATGGCGGAATTTTGAAATTTAAAGAAGCGAAATCTGAAAAATTGACGAATTTGGGCTAAATTCGGCTAAATTTTGCCGATTTTTGCGTTTTTTTCTTAAAAAACTATTGTATTTTTTGCGAAACTATTGTAGAATACCGCCCAAACCACTTTATTTTAAAGGATTAGCATGAAAAAAGCTGATTTTATCCAAGTAGTTGCCGAGAAGGCAGGTCTTTCCAAAAAAGATACCGTTAAGGTAGTAGATTCTGCACTTGAAGCTATCAAAGAGCTTTTAGTAAAAGGTGATGACATAAGCTTCATCGGCTTCGGATCTTTCGGCATTGCAGAGCGTGCAGCTCGCGAGGGTAAAGTTCCTGGCACAAACAGAACTTACAAATCTCCTGCTACTAAAGTAGTAAAATTTAAAGTCGGCAAACAGCTAAAAGAGGCTGTTGCGGCTGCAAAAGGCAAGAAGAAAAAATAATTTTCTTGCTCCAAGCCCCGTCTTCGGGGCTTTTCTCTTTTAAATTTATACAATCATAACTTTTTAAATGCCCGAGTGGTGAAATTGGTAGACGCACCAGACTCAAAATCTGGCGAGGGCGACCTCGTGTCGGTTCGATTCCGACCTCGGGCACCATAAATCTTCTTTAAATTTTATCTGGAATTTCAACCGTCTTTTATGAATTTCAACTTGCTATAAAATTTTTTATACTATTATTACCGCGGTATTTCTTTAAAAGAGGCAATTATTTATGATACGTAAAATTCTTATCGCTAATCGCGGCGAGATCGCGGTTCGCATCATTAGGGCCTGCAGAGATCTGCATATCGGAAGCGTCGCGATCTATACCAAACCCGACATCGATTGCTTGCACGTAAAAATCGCCGATGAGGCCTACGAAGTAAGCGCGGACGCGCTAAAAGGCTATCTGGATGCCAAAAAGATCGTCGAAGTCGCCAAAGAGTGTGGCGCTGATGCGATACATCCTGGATACGGCTTTTTGAGCGAGAATTTTGACTTTGCAAGAGAGGTCGAGGACGCGGGGATCATCTTCATCGGTCCAAAGCCCGACGTTATCCGAAAAATGGGCAACAAAAACATTGCTCGCTATTTGATGCGCAAAAACGGCATTCCGATCGTGCCGGGTACCGAAAAGCTAAATCACGAGAGCATGGATACGATCAAAAAATATGCGCGCGAGATCGGCTATCCCGTGATCTTAAAGGCTAGCGGCGGCGGCGGCGGACGCGGTATCCGCGAGGTATGGGAGGAGAAGGATATGGAGAGCGCCTACGATTCGTGCACGAGAGAGGCGAAAACCTTTTTTAATAACGATGAAATTTTTATGGAAAAACTCGTCGTCAAGCCGCGCCACATCGAGTTTCAGATCATCGGCGACAATTACGGTAACATCATTCACCTTTGCGAGCGCGATTGCTCGATCCAGCGCCGTCACCAAAAGATCATCGAGATCGCGCCGTGCCCCTCGATAAGCGAGCATCTACGTAAGACGATGGGTACGACCGCAGTCGCTGCGGCGAAGGCGGTGAATTACACCAATGTCGGTACAGTGGAATTTTTGCTCGATGACTACAACAACTTCTATTTTATGGAGATGAATACCCGTATCCAGGTCGAGCACGGCATCACCGAGGAGGTTACGGGCGTCGATCTCGTCGTACGCCAGATCCGCATCGCAAACGGCGAAATTTTAGAGCTTGAGCAAAGCGATATCAAGCCGCACGGCTACGCGATCGAAGCGCGTATCACTTCCGAAAACGTCTGGAAAAATTTCACCCCGGTTCCCGGCACCGTTAGCGATTATTATCCAGCACTTGGTCCTTCGGTGCGCGTCGATAGCCACATCTACAAAGGTTATAAAATTCCGCCGTTTTACGACTCGCTTCTAGCCAAGCTAATCATCAAAACCACCGACTACGACCTGGCCGTCAATAAGCTAGAGCGCGCGCTGAAGGAGTTTCGCATCGAGGGAGTGCGTACGATCATTCCGTTTTTGCTCAGTATCAGCAAGTCGCGTGAGTTCCGGCTTGGCTTTTTCGACACGAGCTACGTCGAGAAAAATTTAGACAAAATTTTAGAAAACACTATTGATGATATGCAGCCGAATAAAAACGAAGCGATCGCCGCCATCATCGCTGCTATGCGCAAATCTGCGCGGATTTAGGAAAGAGTATGGATTTTTTAGATAGCCTAAAAGATATAAAAAAGGATATGCTTAAGGACAAGGCGGCAAGCTCCGCGCCCAAAAAGCCCAAAAAACCTAATCCAAATCGCGACGAGTTTAAAGATATTTTCAGAGATGATGATTCAAGCTTGCAAAGCGAAAGCGGCTTAGACGGCGACGCGGAGGAATTCAACGCAGCCAAAGAGAGCATCGCCGCACGCGAAAAGCGCCTCAAAGACGAGTTTTTAAAATACGTGGACGCGGCGAATATCAAAAAGCTGAATGACTGAAATTCCATTTTGTACGCTGGATTTTGCCTGCCCCTATCTAGGCGGCAGAGCCGCGCGCAGCGAGTATCTCTACATAAAAGACTGCGACTTCGAGTATAATTCAAGCTTAGTGCAGCACGGCTACCGCCGCTTCGGCAGGTATTTTCAAAAGCCCATTTGCGCAGCCTGTGCGGAGTGTAAAAGCCTGCGCGTTGATGCTTTAAATTTTAAATTTAGCAGATCGCATCGTCGCGTCTATAAAAATAATCGCACGACCGCCTATGTATGGCAATCTCGCCCGCTTTTAAACGATGCGCGTTTGGAGCTTTTCGCGCTCTATCACGACTACATGCATTTAAAAAAGGGCTGGCCTGTGCAAGAGATCGATTTTGAGCGATATGACGAAATTTACGTCCAGGGTCACGGCGACTTCGGCAAAGAAATTTCTTACTACGGCGAGGACGGGCGGCTTATCTGCGTCGACCTCATCGATATCGTGGATGACGGCATTAGCTCGGTGTATTGCTACTACGATCCGTATCTGCCGCATCTAAGTCTGGGTAAATTTTCGCTTTTAAAACAGATCGAGTTCGCCCAAGATCTGGGGCTACGATGGATCTATCTGGGCTATGCGGTGAAGCAGTGTCCGAGCCTAGCGTATAAATTTAGCTACGAGCCGTATGAAATTTTAAACTCATACGTAGAGCTTGACGCTCCCGCCGTGTGGGAGGGTCGCATAGAGGGGTAGGTTCTGCGCGCGGGCGCCCAGAAGCAGCCTAGACATACGCGCCGCATATAATCGTAAGCTCCGCGCGCCCGTACAACGACAGCGTGCAGGAGCCGAGATCACGCTGCCGCGCAGAATTCGGTCGCGCGCAGATACGACGCGGTATGTAAAAGCGCGCCTAAGCGCCAAATCTCACGCTGAAATTTAGCGCCGCTCGGCCTGCAAAAATATCCGCAGTGATGAAATTTAAGGCAATGAAATTTAATGTGATGGAATTTAAAAGGAGAGCAGATGGATTTGCAAATTTTACGGCAGGCTAGGCATTTGCGTGTCGCAAGACGGTACACGCGGCTTTTGGGCGTACTTGGCTCTTGAGTGCGCGTGAAAAGGGCGATTAGTTTCGGCACCTCAGCAACTAGCTTTAGTTCTCTAGCGGACACCGCCGTGTAAGCGGCGGAGCGAAAAAAAGGGCGGCTGATTCAAGGCAAATTTATCAGTTCGACTTTGTTTTCCAGCGATTTTGGGATCAATAAAACTTTGCCGTCGCTTGAGATGTCCGCAGGTCTTTGCATCGCGCCGAGGTTTATTTTGCGTATCTGTCCGTTTGCATCGATACGCCAAATTTTACCGCTTAAAAGATCCTCACCCCAGTCGCTAATTAAAATTTCGCCGTTTTTTCCGCGCGCTATGCCGTAGAAAACCCCCTTCATATCCGCAAAGATCGAAATTTCGCGAGATTTCAGATCCATGCTTAGCACGCGCCCAGGAACCTTTCCGCTAAGATCGAATGTAGTGATCAGAAGCTTGTCGCCTTTGAGCAAAAGCGCGCCCGCATTGCCGAGCGATGGGTCGATGCGTGCGAACTTATCGTAGCTTTTCGCGTTTAAATTTATGCTATAAATCACGCTGCGCGCATTATCGCTTGCGAGCAAAACCTCGCTACCGAGCGCTACGACGTCGTTTAAGGCCTGCGCCCCCTCGATTTTTAGATTAAAAACCTCCTGGCCTTTGCTAAAGCCTCTGATCGCATCCAGATCGCACACGTAGAGCACGCCCTCGATCTGCGCCATTCCGCCAGGATTTACCAGATCGTCTATAAAATTGGTCTCAACGACGTTGGAATTTTTCACGATCCTGCTTATAAAGCCGCTTCTGCCTAGCGAATCTTCGTTTTTGCCGCGATTTGCGATGTAAAAAGCGTCCTCGGTGATTAGCGAGCCCTCAGGCGCACTGAATCCATCGAGCTCCAAGCCGAAAAGCGCGCCCGCCAAGGCGCACGAAAGTAGAATTTTTTTCATAATCTCTCCTTGATCTCGCCAAAATTCTAAGAATTTTAAAATTTTAAGGGAAGCGCCGGGGCGTCTGGTTAAAATTTTAAACTCCGCGGCGAGCTTTAAGATGAGCGAAATTTAGACCCGTAGAGCAAATAAAAGTGCAATTTTAGTTAAACGAGGCGGCTTAATCGGCAAAATTCTAGCGGGTCGGAAGGCCTTGCTTCGCGCGTCGCTTTTAATTTGATGCGTCGAAGCCGAAGTGAGTAGGTTTGTGTGCGCTTTGGTTTACGCTGCCGCTCGCGGAATTACGCCGTGAAATTAGACAGCATCTCGCGCGTAATTTCAAGCACCGTTGCATATGTAATTCATTTGCGGCTGTGTTCGTTTTGAAATTTAATTCTGCGAGTGGATATTTTTTTGCAAACTGTGGGCGTGATTTTTATGCGCAGATGAAAGCGTTACGTTTAAAGACGCCTCCGCTTTAAAATTTGATTTAATTTAAACAAAGCGCGATTAAAATGCGATTTAAATTTTATGCACCGCGGATGTAAAATTTCGGTCGCGAAAAGAGAACCTGCTGCAAAAAATTATTTAAAATTTGCAGTGTACAAAATACCTTTTGAAATTTAAAAATTTTAAGACGAACCTACATGCTCTTTAAAAATTTAATACGTGAAATTCAAACTTTGAATAGAATGCACCGTACAATCTACGTTGTGCTTTTAAATTTAATATGCTAAATTTTAAACGCTGGACTCAAATCCCGCCGCCATAACTACTTTAAAAATTTAAAGCGCAAAATTTAACCCCCAGCTTTAGAATCGGGCGCGGACAATAAAATTGGCTTTTAAGATTTAAAGCGCAAAACTAAATCGCTCTATTGTACGGTCGTGGCGGTGGCTTTAAATTTTAATATGCAAAATTTTAAATCAAGTGTCGCGCGTACGACTAATCGCAGCCGTACACTTGAAATTTAAATCGCAAAACTTAAATTATAGAATTTAACCGCACGCGCCGAAAAAAAAGGGGGAGCTGAAAATATAAAGCGCCCTTGCCGGCTTAGATGCTAAAATCCTCGCCGAGGTAGAATTTGCGGACATTTGGATCGTTAGCTATCTCTTTTGCGGTGCCGCCTGCGAAAAGCTCGCCGTCTTTGATGACGTAGGCGCGGTCGCAGATCGCAAGCGTTTCGCGGACATTGTGATCGGTGATGAGCACGCCGATGCCAAGATCGCTTAAATCGCGCACGATGCTTTGGATGTCGCTAACAGCGATCGGATCAACGCCTGCAAACGGCTCGTCCAAAAGTAGGAATTTCGGCGTTATCATTAGGCTTCGCGCGATTTCGCAGCGTCTGCGCTCGCCGCCGCTTAGGCTCACGCCTTTGCGCTGGCGGATCGGCTCGATGTTGAGCAGATTTAACATCTCATCGACCTTTCGTGAGGCCTCCGCTTTATTTTTATAGGTAATCTCCGCGGCAAGCATTAAATTTTCTTCAACGCTAAGCTCCTTAAAGATGCTGCTTTCTTGCGGTAGGTAGCCGATGCCGAGCTTAGCGCGCTTATGAAGCGGAACCTTTGCGATGCTGCTCTCATTAAGCAAGATATCGCCGCCGCTGGCGCTTATCAGCCCGCAGATCATATAAAATGTCGTGGTTTTGCCCGCTCCATTGGGCCCTAGCAGCCCTACAATCTCGCCGTTGTAAAGCTCTAGCGAGATGCCCTTAATGATCGGCGTGCCTTTTATGGTTTTTTTTAGACTCCTGACTTCCAGTTTATGCATAGCTTACCTCGTATTTTCGCCCTTGCGCGTGCGGCGTGATCCTCACTACGCAAAAATCAAGCTCATATTTTTTAAGTAAATTTATCAAATTTTCATCCGCCCACTCGATCAGATGAAGCCCCTCTTCAAATAAATTTTCAAATAGTCCGTTTTTTAAAATCCCCTCACAGCCGCCGTTATAGATGTCGTAATGATAAATTTCGCCATAGTTTTGCATGATCGAAAACGTAGGTGAGCTCACGTGCTCGTCTAACCCGTGAGCCCGCACGATCGCGCGCGCAAGAGTCGTTTTGCCGCTAGCAAGATCGCCGATTAGCAATATTATGCCGCTTTTTGGCAGAGCCTGCACGAGGCGTGAAATTTCATCCTCGCCGCAGATGAGTTCAAAGCTCTTGGACATACTTTGCCTGCTCGCTTTTGGGCGTATTTTTCGCGCTAGGAAAGGCTAAGACTTTAAAGCTTTGTTTTCTATCCAAAAAGCTTATCGTAATCACGTCGCCGATTTTAAGCTCTTTGGCGGGCTTTGCCATGACGCCGTTTACGGCTACGACGCCGCTTTTGCACATATCTTCGCTGATGGCGCGCCGCTTGGTGATATTTACTGCGTTTAAAAATTTATCGATTCTCATAAGCGTGAGTTTAGCGATATTTGCCTTAAAAGCAACTATTAAACTATTTTTGGTAGAATTTCGCCAAATTTTACGTAAAGGATTTGAGATGGCAAAAGATGTAAAAAAGGTCGTTTTGGCGTATTCCGGAGGACTAGATACTAGCATTATTTTAAAGTGGCTCGGCGATACTTACGGCTGCGATGTGGTGACTTTCACCGCAGATATCGGTCAGAACGAGGATTTGGAGCCGATCAAAAACAAAGCTGTGAAACTGGGCATCAAAAAGGAAAATATTTTCGTAGAGGATCTGCGCGAGGAATTTGTGCGCGATTACGTGTTCCCGATGTTTCGCGCAAATGCCGTCTATGAGGGCGAGTATCTTTTAGGCACATCGATCGCGCGCCCGTTGATTGCTAAAAAGCTAGTTGAAATTGCTAAAAAAACCGGCGCGGACGCCATAAGCCACGGTGCGACCGGTAAGGGTAACGACCAAGTCCGCTTCGAGCTTGGCGCATATGCGCTAAATCCCGATATTAAGGTGATTGCGCCGTGGAGGCTGTGGGATCTGAACTCTCGCGAGAAGCTGCTTGCTTACGCTAAGAAAAACGGCATCGATATCGCTTCAAAGCCAGGCAAGTCGCCGTATTCGATGGATGCGAATATCCTTCACATCTCCTACGAGGGCTTGGTGCTGGAAGATCCCGCCCATGCGCCTGAAGAGGATATGTGGCGATGGACCGTAAGCCCTAAAAATGCGCCAGATAAGAGCGAGATCATCGAGATTGAATACAAACACGGCGATCCCGTAAAGCTAAATGGCAAGGCGCTTAAGCCGCACGAGATGCTAGCAGCGCTTAACGAGCTCGGCGCTAAAAACGGCATCGGCAGGCTCGATCTAGTAGAAAATCGCTACGTCGGTATGAAGAGTCGCGGCTGCTACGAAACTCCGGGCGGCACGATCATGCTAAAGGCTCACCGCGCGATCGAGAGCATCACGCTAGATCGCGGCGCGGCGCATCTAAAAGACGATCTGATGCCGCGCTACGCCGAGCTCATCTACAACGGCTTTTGGTTCAGCCCGGAGCGCTTGCTGCTTCAAGAGCTGATAAACAAATCCCAAGAGCACGTAAACGGCAAGGTTAAGCTAGAGCTTTATAAGGGTAACGTGACCGTGCTGGGCAGGGAAAGCAAGAGCGATAGTTTGTTTAATACCGATTTCGTGACGTTTGAAGAGGATAAAGTTTTTAATCAAAAAGACGGCGACGGATTTATCAAGCTAAGCGCGCTAAGATTTATCATCGCGGGCAAGAACGGACGCAAGCTTTAGCTGAAATTTTGCCGCAGGGCGGACAGGCAAATTTCACAAAACGAAATTTTAAAATTTTATCGGAAAAGTAGCGAGCGGCTGCGGGCAAATTTCATAAAATTTCACGAAATTTTAGATCCGCCCGCGCCGCTTATAAAATTTTATAAATTTAAAGCTAAATTTAAAAGGATAATGGATGAAAGTATTATTGATCAAAGACGTTAAGGGGCTCGGAAAGGCGGGCGAGGTAAAGGAGGTCAAGGACGGCTACGGCAACAACTTCCTAATCGGCAAAGGCTACGCTAGGGCTGCTACGACGGAGGTTTTGCGTAAATTTGAAGCGGATAAGAAAAAACAGGCCGAGCTTGAAAAATACGAAGTCGCAAGCCTGCAAAAACTAGCCGAGGAGCTAGCTAAGATCCGCGTAAAGATCGTAAAACAAACGGGCGAGAGCGGCGCGCTTTTCGGCTCGGTGACCAAAGATGAGATCGCAACCGCGCTAAAAGAGCAAAAGGGGATCGAAATCGATAAGAAAATTTTAGAGACCGAGGCTATCAAAACGACCGGGATCTACGACGTAAATGCCAAGCTAAAGCACGGCATAAGCGCTAAATTTGAGATAGAGGTGGCTAGTGTTTGAAGCGACTACCATTTTAGCTTACAAAGGCGCGAAGGGCTCTGTCATCGGCGGCGACGGGCAGGTTACGTTCGGAAACACCGTCTTAAAGGGCAATGCGACTAAAATTCGAAAGATCGGCAAAGAAGGCAATGTTTTAGCGGGCTTTGCGGGCAGCACCGCCGATGCGTTTAATCTTTTTGATATGTTTGAGAAGTGCCTAGACGGCGCAAAGGGTGATCTTTTAAGGGCTGTGATAGAATTTAGCAAGCAGTGGCGCAAGGATAAATATCTGCGAAAGCTCGAAGCGATGATGCTGGTGCTGGACCGCAAAAATATCTTTCTGCTTAGCGGTACGGGCGATGTGGTAGAGCCGGACGACGGCAAGATCGCGGCGATCGGAAGCGGCGGAAATTACGCTCTTAGCGCGGCGCGAGCTTTGGATAAATTTGCTAGTCTAGACGAAGAGGAGCTAGTAAAGCAGAGCCTTAAGATCGCGGGCGAGATTTGCATTTACACGAACGAAAATATCAAAACATACGCAATTTGGGACGAAAAGAGATGATGACGCCAAAGCAGATCGTAGAGAAACTAGACGAATATATAATCGGACAAAATAGCGCTAAACGCACGATAGCTGTGGCTTTGCGAAATCGTTACCGCAGAATGGCGCTCGAAGATGAGATGAAAAACGAGGTGATGCCCAAAAACATCCTGATGATCGGCTCTACCGGCGTAGGTAAGACCGAGATCGCGCGCAGGCTTTCGAAGATGTTTGGACTTCCTTTTATTAAGGTCGAGGCTAGCAAATACACCGAGGTGGGCTTCGTGGGGCGCGACGTGGAGAGCATGGTGCGCGATCTGGCCGCCGCGTCGGTAAATTTAGTGCGCGGCGAGGAATTTGAAAAAAACAAAGACAAGATCGATGATTACATCAAGCGTAAAATTTTAGAAAAAGTCCTTCCGCCGCTTCCGCGCGGCGCAAGCGAGGAGAAGGTCGCAGATTACGAAAAAAGCTACGAAAAGATGGCCGCTAAGCTCGAGCGCGGCGATCTGGACGATCTTAGCATCGAGATAGAAGTAAGCGAAAATGCGCTTGAGTCAAATCCGAATTTGCCGCCCGAGATGGCGAATATGCAGGAAAGCTTCATCAAAGTAATCGGAATTTCGACGCGCAAAAGCAAAAAAGAGATGAAGGTCAAAGACGCCAAGGTTGCCCTCAAAAGCGAGGCTAGCGAAAAAGTCTTGGATATGGAGAGCATCAAAACCGAAGCCGTTAGGCGCGCGCAAAACGAGGGCATCATCTTTATCGACGAGATCGATAAGGTGGCGGTCTCAAGCGGCAATAGCGGCAGGCAGGATCCGAGCAAAGAGGGGGTGCAGCGCGATCTGCTTCCGATCGTGGAGGGCAGCAGCGTAAGCACGAAATTTGGCAATATCGACACCGACCACATCCTTTTTATCGCAGCGGGCGCCTTTCATATCAGCAAGCCGAGCGATCTAATCCCTGAGCTTCAGGGGCGCTTTCCGCTTCGCGTCGAGCTTGACAGCTTAGACGAGGCGGCGTTGTGCGAAATTTTAACCAAGCCAAAAAATTCGCTTCTTAAGCAGTACTCGGCGCTTTTAAAGACCGAGGGCGTCGAGCTGGAATTTAGCGAGAACGGGGTCAAGGCGATCGCGAAATTTGCGGCGAGCACGAATGAAAAAGTAGAAGACATCGGCGCTAGAAGGCTGCATACGATAATGGAAAAGGTGCTTGAGGATATCAGCTTCGAAGCCGATAAGCTTAAAGGGCAAAAGATCGTCGTGGATGAAAAGCTCGTAAGCGAAAAGCTCGCAGACATCGCAAGCGACGAGGATCTGGCGAAATACATTTTATAAGGCGGCACGGTAGCTACTCTTAGAATTCTGAAGAGTCGCGGAATTTTGCGGATAGCGAAAATTATGCGCTCTTAGAATTTGCAAAGCGCTGGAATTTCGGGCGCAAAATGTAGCGGAATTTTAAAATGCGCAGAATTTCGTCCTTTTAAATTTGACGATGCTTTGAAATTTTAAGATTGTAAAATTTCAAGGATGATTTAATTCTGCGCGGTGCGGACTATATATAATGTAGTCGTGGGATGAAATTTAAAATTTCGTTGCTAGTTTGTGAAGCCGCAAAATTTACGGCGCGCAAAATTTGAAATAGATAATATTTTGCGCCTAGGGGAGCGGAATTTACCGCTACCGTGCAGCTTGAAATTTTAAAATTTCATTTGCTTATACGGCGGCGGAATTTTAAAATTTTGCCGCTCGTGCAAGAGCCGATTTGCACGAAGAGAGATTTTAAATTTGCCCATCGGAGCTTAACGCTGCGGTCTCAAGATAAAATTTATAAATTTAAGGAAAATATGAAAAGCGGATTTGTAACGCTCATCGGGCGGACGAATGCGGGCAAGAGCTCGCTATTAAACTATCTCTGCGGCGAGAAAATTTCGCTAGTCTCGCATAAAATTAACGCCACGCGCCGTAAGATTAACGGCATCGCGATGAACGGCGCAGATCAGATGATTTTCACGGACACGCCGGGGCTGCACGAAAGCGCCAAGCTGATGAATAAGCTGATGGTCGAAGTGGCGCTCGGGGCGATTGAGGGCTGCGATCTGGTGCTGTTTTTGGCGCCCGTGCACGACGATACCTCTGAATACGAAAAATTTTTAAATTTAAACGCAGGCACCAAACATATCGTGATTTTAACTAAAATTGACGAAGCAAACGACAAAAAGATCGTGCAAAAGCTGCTGCAATATCAAAAATTTGCCGATAAATTCGAAGCGATAATCCCCGTTAGCATCAAAAAAAAGGTCTATAAAAAGCAGGTTTTGGACGAAATTTGTAAAATTTTGCCCGAACATGAGTATTTTTACGATCCTGAAATTTTAAGCGCAACCAATGAGCGTGAAATTTATCGTGACTTCATACTTGAAGCGATCTTTGAGAGTATGAGCGACGAGATCCCATATTGCAGCGACGTCGTGATGGAAAAAATAGTGGAAAAACCCGGTCTAATCTCGGTCTATGCGAGGATCATAACGGACAGCAATTCACACAAAGAGATGTTGATCGGCAAAAACGGCGAGGCGATCAAGCGGATCGGAATTCGAGCCAAAAAGTTAATTTCAAATTTTTCTAAGGTCAAAATTTACTTAAAATTAACAGTTTTTGTAAAAAAAAGCTGGAAAAATGACGAATTTAGGGTAAAAACCGATTTTATCTATTGACATTTTATTTTATTTCTATTAGTATTAGCAGCGTAGAAAATTTCATTTGGAAGTGGAGTGTTATGGCAAAGAATAGTAAAAATGCTAGTTCGATTGTTGCGATTAACAAAGTCACGCAAACCATATTCGGTCTAAGTGAGAATGAAGTTTTCGAGCACGACTTCTCAAAAGCGAATCGTGCGAAGGAAACTTACGTCTCATATATTCCGTATAAGGATATAATGACTGCGACGGTCGAGATAAGCAGATCGGTAGAGGACGCGGATCTTTTAGATGCGATCGTCGTTAAGGTGTATGAGGAGCTGGGGCTTGACACCGCTTTGGATTACAAAATCACCTATAGTGAGGTAATAGGCGCTGGCGGCGACGATAGAATTTTCAACGTCTTTGTCGTAGATAATGCCAAACTCACTTCAGAATTCGATGCGATCGCCGCTAGGACGAACTACATCGACTATGTGGCTATGGCTCCGTTTTTATACGAGGGCTTGTATAATAGAGGCGTCCTAACTCGCGACGGAATCGACTGCTTCATCTACTTGCAGCGCGACGATGCGTTTTTGGTAGTGTATCAAAACGGCGAATATTTTCAATCTCGTCAAGTAAGATATAACCTAAAATTTTTGCATGAAAAATATGTCGAGCTAGTCGGTAGCAGAGTCGATGAAGAGAGCTTTTATAGACTGCTCTCCAAACAGGGAGTAAATTTAGAAAATCCGACCGAACGCGATTATATGATCCAAATTTTTGACGATATGTTTTACTACATCAACGACGTATTGAACGGTATTAGTAAAATTTACAACGTCAATATTCAAAATGTCTATATTGGAACGGATATCGGTAAAATTCCTGCGATCGAGGTTTTCGTAGAAAATAATCTAAAGCTAAGATACAAGGATTTTAATTTTAACGTTGCAATCAACGCAAAAGATTATCCGCTCACTCAGCTAGATATTTTGATGTTCTTGGTAGGTCAAGATTATTTGGTTACTAAAGACGACGATCACAACTACTCGCCGTTTATGAGACCTCCGCCTTTGACTCAAAGATCAACCGGTAAGCTGATAGGCTATATGCTGCTAGGCTGCTTACTTGGCGCTGTGTATCCTGCGTATAACTTCGGCTATGGATATTATAATAATATGGTAGCTAACGATAAAACTAGCGAATATCAGGGTTTAGAAGATCAAATGGTTCCTGCTAGAGCAGAAAATGCGCGTTTGGATAAAGAGACTAAAGAGGTAAATGCTCAGGCTGCTAAGAGTGGTAAGGAGCTTAACGACAGGCGCGATCTAATTAATGCCATCTTAGATAAGAAAAATAATTACGCTATGAAGGGTGTTTC
The DNA here is from genome assembly GCF_938045775.1 of uncultured Campylobacter sp. Classification (GTDB taxonomy): domain Bacteria; phylum Campylobacterota; class Campylobacteria; order Campylobacterales; family Campylobacteraceae; genus Campylobacter_B. Next base: position 7,845 of record NZ_CALIBH010000286.1, on the reverse strand, counting down.
TATTTTTGAGCTAACCAATATGGTCGTTAAAAATAAGGGCAATATGGTTAGGATCGGTGATGAGAATAGGACTCTAACTGTTCAGGTGCGCACCAAAAACGATAAGCAGATGACCGAGCTTTTAGAGGATATCAGTAAAAAAGAGGTGTATGGCGTGGATACTAAAACAATCGCGCTACAAGAGGGTAATAAAACCGTCTTTTACGATAGCAACATCAGTGTGGAGGTTAAATAATGAAAAAGAAAAGTTCATTAGATCAACTTGATCAATGGTTTGCCTCCAAGGGAAATAGTGCAAATAACTATTTTTACATAGCTTTGTTGTTTGTAGGTGTGGTAGCTTACTTTATTTTGAGTGGCTATGCGGATCCGTATTTAGAGGAGAGCGAAACAAATCTAAGTACTGCCACGACTAAGCTTGAAGGCGCACAGAGAGAGTATAACGAGTTTTTTGGTGGTGATCCTAAAGCTTTCGTTGATAATAAGCGCAATATCCTCAATGGTGCTAGGACCAACCTTAACAATATTATTGAAGAGCGTGGGTATCTAGACGGTAAGCTAAAAGAAATTTCAAAGCTTACCTATAATGAAAAGAACTGGGCTAAATTTATGGATAGCCTCTCAACGATCGCAGAGAATAACAATATTAAAATTTATGCTATTCACAGCGATAGAAGAGAGCCTAGCATCAAACAAATTTTTCAGCCTGAGGCTTTGCTGGATATAGATGTGAAATTTGAAGGAGCATTTTCGAACGTCCTTAGGTATATCAATCTTATAGAACAATCGGAGATGATCGTAGATGTAAATAAGATGGATATCAATGCCACTAAAAATGGCAAAATCGGTGGAAGCATCGGTATATCTATCTGGGGAGTAAATTACTAATGAAAAAGTTAATTTTATGCTCTTTGCTACTTTCTACTGCTCTATTTGCTGTAGATAATAATCAGACGGTGGCGCCTAGTAATGGAGCCTATAAAGCTAAATACGATGCGATATTCGATGATCTTAGTAAGCCTAGAGTAGGTCTTAGTGATGAGCAGATAGCTTCTTTGCAAGATCCGTTTTATCCTAAAGAAGCCAATGCGCCTAGAGAAGCTAATCAGCAAGTGGATCTAGGTTATCAGCTAGTAGGTATTATGGGCGATAAGGTTAAGCTAAACGATAAGTGGTATGGTTTGGGCGAATATGTAGGTTCATATAAGATCGTGCAAATAACGGGCAATAGCGTTATTATTACCAACGACGATGAAAATAAAGTCGAACTAACACTAAAACAAGGAAGTCAAAATGTCATTATTACATATAAGTAAAAAGCTTAGCATAGCTGCTATGCTTGCTTTGTCTGTTACGGCTACTAGTCTATATGCCGCTCCCGCAACTGCAGGTAACTGCGATAGGAAGGCGCTAAATATTAAGATTAACGATACCGTTACGCTAAACGAGATGCTAACTCAGCTATCCGATATGTGCCGCTTTTCAGTGGTAGCAAAAGATGCTATCGCTCAAGAGGAGATGAGTAAGCCACTGCAAGGCGTAAGCATCAAAGACCTTTCTTTACGCGAAGTTTTAGATCTACTCATAAAAGAGAATAATCTAAGCTATGAGTATTCTCATGGCATATTAAAAATTTCAGCGCTAGAGACTAGGACTTTTAAAGTGGATTACATCACCTCTATTAGAGAAGGCACTGCTGTTACTAAATCTTCTGTCGATTCCGCACCTACGAAAGTGGATGATAGCGACGATAAAGAAAATAAAGAAGATAATAAGATCACTACCAAAGAGAAATTTGATTTTTGGGAGAAGATTAGCGAGGAAATCACCTCTGTTTTAAATAACGGTACCGAAAAATACGTTGCAGTAGCCCCTATTATAAATCAAAATGCCGGTTTAGTAACCGTTACTGCTATGAAGTCTCAGATAGCTCGCGTCGATAGATATCTAAGCGGTATGCAAAAACGCCTTAGTCGCCAAGTCTTGCTAGACGTAAATATCATATCTGTCGAGCTAAATAACGAATACACTACCGGTATTGATTGGAGTAAATTCCAATTGGGATTTAATACCTATGTAGGCGGAGATCCAAAGAAACTTTCAGGCTATCACATAGATAACGGAAATAGAGGAAAGGCTAGCGATACTCACGGAACTTGGACAATTGGAGCTAATCTAAATTTCAATATTGACGGCTTAATTAACTTCCTAGAGACCAAAGGTAAGACTAAGATTATATCTAGTCCTAAGGTAACTACGATGAATAATCAGCCTGCTATTATCTCTGTAGGTGATACCATTAACTATGTATTGAAATCCACTACTACAGGTGATTATCAAGGCGGAGATACTCAGTCAGATGATCAGTATTCGATATTTGTAGGTATTCTTTTAAATATCTTGCCTGAAATTTCAGATGATAATAGGATTATGCTACGAATTAATCCGTCTTTAAGTTCTCTTAAATATGCAGAAGATAATGTAAGGAAAGAGAATGGCAGAAGAGATATCGCACCTGATACCTTGCAAAAGAAACTCTCAAGCGTCGTTTGGGTAGATGATGGCGATACTGTAATTTTAGGCGGTTTGATTGGTGCAACTAAGTCCAAGAATAACACTAGGGTGCCTGTGCTAGCTGAAATTCCATTAATCGGAAATCTTTTCAAAAGCACTGCCGATGTTTTGAGCACATCGGAGCTAATCTTCGTAGTAACTCCACATATCATCGACAATACCGGCGCACCGCTTGCTACCTCTCTTAAAGAGCTAGGTTACTCAAAATCCATCTACGAAAATGAGTAATAACTATACGGCGATCAAGGAGATTTTTATCGAGGATAACGAAGTCTCAGACTTCGTTAATCTCGATAAATCGACCCTTGCTTATCATAAAATTTTAAATGCTTTGCAAAAGCCGTTAAAACTTATACTTTTCTACGGCAAACCGGGCTGTGGCAAGACATTTTTGCTTAATAAGATCAAGGTTGATCTTGAAAAAAAGGTAAGAGTAGTATTTGTGCCGCAGCCGTTTTTTGATGAGAAAGAATTTTTCTTAGAGCTTTATTCGCAGATTTTTCATTCAACTCCTAGCGAGCCGATTGATAATTATGAAAATTTTATGCGGATTTATAGAGAAAGATTTGGCATCTCTACCAATGTCGGAGCGGTAGAGCAGGTCGTTATTTTGCTCGACGAAGCTCAGCTGTATCCAGGAAATTTAATAGAAAAAATTCGCCTTATGGCAGATACCAGATTATTTAAATTTTTATTTACAGTGCATAAGACGGACGAGGAAGATCGCCTCGCGAAGGATTATTTTAAAACCAGAATTTGGGAGAGCATTGAGCTTCCTAATTCAAATTTAGGCGAAGTCAAGCTGTATATTGAAAAGAAGCTTGTGCTTCATGGCTTTCAACAATACTATTTTATGTTTAGCGACGATAATTTCGATTTGATTTTAAATTTAACGGACGGCAATATGAGGAACATCAACAAGCTTATGTATAAGATGTATGAGCTTTTTGAGTATTACGAGGTAAATAAACCTACGGAAATTAGTTTTTCGCAGATTAATAATAAAATTATAGAGATGGCAGCGATAGGCTCGGGGATAATAAATGCTTGAATTTTACGAAGTAAACGAACTTGAAAAAAAATGGGAAGAGTATAACAAAAATAGAAAGCAGTTTTCTTTCCTGAAATCTAAGCCGAATTTCGTATTGAGATTTGACAAGACGATTTTAGGGCTTTTGATATTGATCTCGGTTGCGATCGGAGCGATATTTTGGCTGCTTAAAGATAGTGATAGCGTCAGTATGGCAAGTATTAATCAAAATATTGAGGATAAGGGCGGAGCTACAAATTCTGCTAGTGATGCCGAGCAGCAGGCGGCTGATCTTGCAGTGCAAAATAATATCTCCAAAGAGGATTATAATATCAGTGCGCCGAAAGTTGCCCACACCTCTAAACACGAAAAGGAACGCCCAAGCTTAAATTTAAACGATGTGGGTGTGCTATCCAGCGAGGATTCCGGTGGGTTTAAGATAACCAATAATTACGAAAATGGCGGAAACTATGGCGGGCAGGCTCAGGCGCAAAATTTCGGCGGTCAAAATTTTGGCGGACAGAATTTTGGCAATCAAAATGCTCCTACATTTAATGTGCCTAATACCAATAACGCAGCTTTTGCAAATCAGCCGCCTAAAAACGAGGTTATAGATTTTGGGCGTGCTCCATTGCCGCCTAAATCAAATTTCTCTGGAGGTTCTACAAATACCGCAAGTAGCGCTCCGCTAAGTTCTAGAATTGAGATAAAAACTTCAAATTTAAGCGAAGATAAACAGAGCTTGGAGAGCAAATTTTACGCGACGAATAAGATTGAGTATTCGCTATCGCTAGCTGAAGAAGCGTATAATAAGAAAGACTACGACAATGCGATCAAATGGGCTCTTACGTCAAATGAGCTTGATAAGGACAACGTCGCCAGCTGGATAATTTTTGCTAAAGCCAATTATAAAAAGGGTCGTAAAGAAGACGCGCTTTACGCTCTTGAGACCTTTAACGCAAAGGCGAAAAATAACGAAATTTCTAACCTAATTTCAAAGATAAGAAGCGATAAACTATGAAAATTTTATATATTTTAGCTTTTGCGATCGCGTCGTTATTTGCAGTTAGTGCCGATGACGTGCGCAACTGGGATCAGATCGGTCAGTACAACCGTATCTGCCAAGAAAGCGTGCGAAATTTATTCATCGAGGAGCAGAGCGAGGCACTTGCAAATATGTATGCTAAAGCGTGCCTCAAGATGGACAAAGTAAATGAGCTCGTCGTGCCTACGGTGATGCTTTATAAGACGAAAGAGGCTCGCGAGAATGCCTCTCTTTATTCGACCATAATTTTTCAAAAAAAGATGCTTTATTTAGCGCTTTGTGATGGCGTGGATATTAGCTATATACGCACGCCTAAGATCAATTATATTTTGTCTGAAATTTTTGATAAATTTACGGAGAGAGCATACGTAAAAAAGAGTGATACGTATGTCTTTACCCTAGAAAACGGCGAGCGTGCCGAGCTTTTTATCAAAGAAGAGGAAGAGGTAAAAAAGATGGTAATTGCAATTTATGCTGGCGATAAGCTTAGCTCGATTAAAATTTATTGGTGATCGCGATGACGAAGATTGAAGAGCAAATCGTTGCGATTTTAATAAGAAACAATATCCTTACTAGCACCGTTGTTCCGGAAATAAAGGACAAGATGGATATCGGCTTGACGCTAGGCGAGGTTTTAGTCGGAGATAACTATCTAAGCCAGGATGATTTTTGCTCGATTTTAGTTGAGCTGTACAAGCGTCGTCAGATAGCATTTGACGATATAAGCGAAAAATTTTCGATGGATCCAAAGGAATTTTTGCAAATTCTAGCTAAAAAGATGAATCTGTCGTATATGAATTTAGATGATATCGATATAGACTTCAGGCTATCGGAACGCACTCCTACCGCACAGCTTAAAAGATACGGCGTGATACCGGTTAAAGCGGATGATCTGAATATTTACGTTGCTTTTTCTGATCCGTTTAATCTTGAGTCGCAAGATAAAGCGCAGGCTATGTTTAGCAAACAGCTGCTTAAAATCGTAGTAGCCGATCCAAATCAGGTAAATAAATATCTATCTAAGCTTGAGCTTTCAGAGAGCATTAAAGGGCTCGTAGCGGAGATCCGCAAAGAGCTTGCTAACACCGGCGGTAGCGGAAGTAGCGATGATACCTCGGCGATTTTGAAGCTCATTGAGATGATAATTAGTCAGTCTATTAAGATGCGCGGTAGCGATATTCACATCGAACCTACCGAGAATAACTGCGTCGTGCGTACCAGAATAGACGGAATGCTTGCTGAAATTTTTATCTTTGATAAGGATATCTATCCGCCGCTAGTAAGCCGATTGAAGCTACTTTCGAATATGGATATCGCCGAGCGTCGCAAGCCGCAAGACGGCAGGTTTAGTATGAAAATTTCAGGTCGCGAATATGACTTTCGTATCTCGACGCTGCCTATCATCAACGGCGAATCTACCGTTATGCGTATCCTTGATAAATCGAAGGTTATCATCAGCCTCGAAAAACTAGGCATGCACCCTGATAGCTTTAAGAAATTTAATAACGCTATGAAGGCTCCATACGGTATTATCTTGGTTACCGGACCTACTGGAAGCGGTAAGTCTACGACGCTATATGCGGCGCTAAACGATATTAAAAATATCGATACTAAGGTCATTACCGTAGAAGATCCGGTCGAGTATCAAGTAAATTTAATCCAACAAGTTCAAGTTAACGAAAAAGCAGGTCTTACCTTTGCTTCAGCATTGCGCTCGATCTTAAGACAAGACCCCGACATCATAATGATTGGTGAGATCCGTGATCAAGAAACCCTTAGGATCGCGATCCAGGCTGCTCTTACAGGACACTTGGTTTTCTCGACCCTACACACCAACGACGCCGTTAGCGCGATCCCGCGAATAGTGGATATGGGTATAGAGGCCTACCTCATAAGTGGTGCGCTCATTGCAGTAGAGGCACAGCGTCTCGTGCGAAAGCTTTGCCCGCACTGCAAGCAGCCTACGAATCTGCCTAAATCGATGCTTGATCAGCTGAAGGAATTTTTGCCTGAAAAATACACATTTTTCAAGGCCGTAGGTTGCGATCAATGCGGTCAGACGGGCTACATGGGGCGTGAGATGATTAGTGAAATTTTACCTATTACCGATAAAATGCAGAGCTTGATCGCTAACGGCGGCTCAAAGGACGATATGAGAGCCTTGGCGAAGGAGGAGGGTTTTATAGATATGTTTGAAGATGGTGTTATACGTGCTGCGCGCGGAGTAACTAGTATAGAAGAAATTTATAGGGTGGCTAAACAATGAAAAAGCAATTAGAAGTTGAATACAACGCCAAGGGCGCAAGAAGGAAGATGTTTTTGCAAGCTAGCGATAAGGTGCAAGCAAACAATCTCATGAAGCAGCGCGTAGGCGGGACGATCGTAAAAAGAGGTGAAACCCAAGTCGTAGCAAATACGGGCGGCGATTTTAAGGCGCAGGTTTCGCGCATGCTAGGCGGTAGCGGAAGAGTTAGAACACTGCCGTTAGTAGCGTCGATCCGTCAGCTTTCGGTTATGACAAATGCGGGAATTTCAATCCACGACTCGATCAAAGAGGTCGCAAGGGCGGCAGAGGATAAGACGCTAAAAGAGATTTTTAGTGCTATGAACGACGATCTTAACGCGGGTCTTAGTCTTACCGAATCTACGGAGAAATTTAGAGGTCAGCTTGGCGATGTCGTCGTTGCGATGGTAAGTCTGGGCGAAGCAACCGGTAATATGGCAGAATCCCTAGCCAAGCTTGCCGCTATGCTTCAAGAGCTTTGGGAAAACCAGCGTAAATTTAAAAAGGCGATGCGTTATCCGATAATTCTTATGATCGTTATGGCGATTGCGTTTTCTATTTTGATGATGTATGTCGTGCCGAAATTCCGCGAGATTTTTGAGGATTTGGGTGCGGATCTGCCGCTGCCTACTAGAATTTTGCTCGGCATCGAAAGTACGCTTAATAATTATGGAATTTTTGTTTTAGCGGGTATCATACTTACTATTGTGGGGCTTAGATGGGCGTATCGCAATAACGATGAGTTTAAAAAGGGCTTTGACAAGACGATTTTAAAGGTCTACCTATTCGGCAAGATTATATTTTTCTCTACGATGTCGCGATTTATGCTTATTTTTACAGAGCTCGTGCGAGCGGGTATTCCTATCGCTGATGCGCTGGATACATCTGTTTTAATGGTGGATAATCATACTT
>NZ_CALIBH010000285.1 GCF_938045775.1 uncultured Campylobacter sp. | reverse complement strand
GATATCCAAACTCTAACCGAGCGAATATTAAGTGATAAAAAGTATTAGTTAATATCAACTTTGTTTAAAGTAAAATTTGATAATATCACTTTAAAATTTTTGAAGGACAAAAATGAGCCACGTAGAACTACTCAAAACCTGCGGTTTGAAAGCAACTCCGCAAAGATTGTGCATCCTAAAGGTGCTCGATCGCCACGAACATCCAAGCATAGATGACCTATACGAGGGGATCAAGGAGGACTATCCATCCATTTCGCTGGCGACGGTTTATAAAAATTTAAACACCCTACTCGACGAAGGCGTCGTAGTCGAGGTCAATGCGCCGAATAAAAAGAGCCGCTACGACATTTATCAGATGCCGCACATCCACGTCGTATGCGAAAAATGCGGCAACGTCGAGGATCTTTTCATGGATGATGCCTTTAATAAGGACGTTTTGAAAAACATCGAGCGCAAAGCTGGCAATTTCATCCGCAAGCTAAATATCACGGCTACGGTCGAAGACTGCGAAAAGTGTAGATAGTTTAAAGAATTTTCTGCTATTATTACCCACTTTATTTTTGGAGCGGGTATGCAAACTAAGCGTAAATTTTTATTGAGCGACGATTCGATTCTGCGGACGCTAGAGCGTGCGGGGCTAAAATGTCGCAAGGTAAAGATCGCTTGGTTTTATACTTCGTTCTATCCCGAAATTTACTACATCCGCCAAAACGACGAGTGCTCTTTGCACCACAAAAAAGAGGATCTCGACAGGCAAACTTTAAATTTTAAAATTTCAAAAGATGATTTCAAAGAAGCTTTAAAAAGCAGGATCGCCCGCGTCGTGCAAAAAAACCGCTACGGCTTTGCCAGTGACGAAGCGGAGTTTTGGCTAGAGCTTTACGGCGGCGAGCTAAATATGCTAGCGGTGCTGCGGGCTAAATTTAAAGACGAGCTCTCTAGCGCAAATTTTGATTTTGCAAAAACCTTCGGCAGCACCGATTTTTGCGAGATCACCGACGATTATCGCTACAAAAGCCGCTATCTGGCGCGCTACGGTATCCCGCCGCGCTCGCTTGATTTCGCGCACGCCCACAGTGTTTTTAAAAAATTTAGCCGAGTTAAATTTTTCGCGCCGCCCTATGCGGACAGCGTTAAGCTCGCGCGTTTGGCGCTTGAGCTAGCGTGGACGAGGGCGTGCGGCGCAAAGAGCAAATATCAAAAAAGCCTAGCCCCCGAAGCGCTTCACGAGCTGCGCGTGCAGATTCGTAAATTTAGAGCCGTTTTGAAGCTATCCGCGCCGCTTTTCGAAGCTGAAAAAAAGGATGAAATTTTAAAACTCCTCGCAGAATTTATGAGCCGCAGCAATCAGCTGCGAGACCTTCACGTTTTTGCGGAGTTTTTAAAAGCCGACGACGCGCCTGCAGGCTTTTTGCAGCAGCTAAATCTTATCACAAAGCGCTCTGAGGATAAAATTTTAGAATTTCTTTCTAGCGCGGAATTTGCAGATTTAAGCGGCGCTATCAGCGGCTTTTTAAGCGGCGCGGACGGCATCTATGCACGCAGCGAATATGAAAAAATTTCAAAAAAGTTCGCATCCGCCCGCCTTTGCAAGCTGATTAAAAGCTTGCGCGCGGAGCTAAAAAATTTAAAGCAAGACTCGCCGCTGCAAGCATTTCACGACGCGCGTATAGGGCTAAAGAGGCTACGATACGCGCTTGAAATTTTTGCAAGAAGCTTTGATGAAGGCTGCGTCAAGGAACTGTTTAAGCGCGCTAAGGCCGCCTGCGAGGATTTCGGCGCGCTGCAAGATATCAGTGTGTGGCAAAATTTTATCGCGATCTATCAAAAAGCAAGCGATAAAAGCGGCGTCGCGTTTGCGTACCTGCTGGCTCTGGACGCCCGCTTAAACGACCGCCGCGCCGAGCTGGAGGAAAAAATTTTAAATGAAAAAGAGGCTCTTTTGCGCGCTCTAAAAAAATCGCTGCGCAAAATCAAAGCATACGAATAAGGAAAGCCCGTGCAAAAACAGGAAAAAATCATAAAGATGTTCGATGAGATCGCGCCTACCTACGATCTGGCAAACCGCGCCATCAGCTTCGGCGTGGACGTTTCGTGGCGCAAAAAAGCGGTCGAGCTGACGCTTGAAAAGCTTAAAGGAAAGCTCGTGAGTATCGCCGACGTCGCGTGCGGCACGGGCGATATGATAAGCTCATGGCGCGACGGCGCGGCGCAGTACGGCGTACAGATCGAGCGGATCGTGGGGATCGATCCTAGCGAAGGTATGCTCGAGGTGGCGAAGCAAAAATTCCCTAGCTGCGAGTTTATCAAAGCAACCGCGGGCGCCACGACGCTAGATGATGCAAGCGTGGATATTTTAAGCATCAGCTACGGCATAAGAAACGTCGTGGAGCTGGACGCGGCGCTTGCGGAGTTTAATCGCGTCATCAAACCTGGCGGCTCGCTCATGGTTTTGGAATTTACCAAAGCCGCAAGCGGCGGACTCGCGTTTAAAATAAGAGATTTTTACGTGAGCAAAATTTTACCCAAAATCGGCGCTTTTATCTCAAAAAACAAAGAAGCCTACGAGTATCTGCCAAGCTCCATCGGCAGCTTCCTAGACGCCGCGAGCTTTAGCGAAAAGCTCAAAAACGCAGGCTTTGAGCTGCGCGTACAAAAGGGCTTCAGCTTCGATGTCAGCACGCTTTTCATAGCGGAGAAAATCGCGCAAAAGAGCGACGATGCTTAGCGTAAGCGAGCTAAACGCCCAAGCCAAGGCACTTTTGGAGACGAGTTTTAGCTTCGTTGAGGTCGAGGGCGAGATCTCTAAGTTTAGAATTCAAAGCACGAGCGGGCACTGGTATTTTACGATCAAAGACGCGAGCGCGGCGATCGATTGCGCGATGTTTAAATTTAACGCTGCGCGGATAAATTTTATCCCCGCCGTCGGCGATAAGCTCATCGTAAGCGGCAAAGTCTCGCTATATGCCCCCACGGGCGCGTATCAGATCCAGGTCTCAAACATCCGCAAAAGCGGCGAGGGCGAGCTGGAGGCGGCGTTCGCCGCGCTAAAAAATAAGCTTAGCAAAGAAGGGCTTTTTGATGCCGCGCACAAAAAACAGCTTCCGAAATTTGCCCAAAGCATCGCGATCATCACGAGCGCGGGTTCCGCGGCGCAGGCGGATATGCTTCGCACGGCGCAGGACCGCTTCGCGCTTTGCAAGATCGATCTATATAACGCGCTAGTGCAAGGCGAGAGCGCGCCTGCTTCGATCATAAGCGCATTGCGCGTAGCCGACGAGAAGGGCTACGATGCGATCGTCATCGCTCGCGGCGGCGGCTCGCGCGAGGATCTGTGGTGCTTCAACGACGAGGCTCTGGCGCGCACGATCTACGCGGCCAAAACGCCCGTCATCTCGGCGATCGGACACGAGATCGATTTTAGCATCAGCGATTTCGTAGCCGATCACCGAAGCCTCACGCCCACCGCCGCGATGATCGATCTGCTACCCGATATTTGCGCGATCTTTCAGAGCTTAGACGGCATAAGCGATGCACTTGATAGACTGATAAAAGATAAAATTTCATCCGCACAAAACGTGCTGAGCCTCGCAGCTTTACAGCTTAAATCAAAATCGATCGAGCCAAAAATTTCAGGCTCGCTCGCGAGGCTTTTAAATTTCGAGCTTAAATTTAAAAGCTTCGTGGACTCCAAGCTAAGCGCCGCAGAGCACGCGCTAAGTGCCAAAGATGAGCTTTTGGCGCAAAAGGCGAAATTTTTTGAGATTACCAAAGATCTCGTTCAAATCCAAAAGGGCGGCAAAACGGTGAGCTTGGGCGAGCTTGCCGAGGGCGATGAGTTCGTCCTTTGCTCGCAGCAGCTCAGCAAAAACGCGAAAATCATCTAAAGGAGGCAAAATGGATAGAGTAATAAATTTTAGCGCAGGACCTAGCACCATCCCGCTGGGCGTGCTAAAGCAAGCGCAAGAGGAGCTGCTAAACTACGCAGGGCTGGGATTTTCGATAATGGAGATCTCGCACCGCACTAAAATTTTCGAGGAAGTTTTGCATAGTGCGATGGATCGCGTGCGCGATCTCTACGGCTTTTCGGATGATTTTACGATTTTATTTTTGCAAGGCGGCGCGAGCCTTCAGTTCGCGCAGGTGCCGATGAACCTATACGCAGGCGGCGTCGCAGAATACGCCAACACGGGTAACTGGACAAGCAAAGCGATCAAGGAAGCGGGCGTGCTCGGCATAAACTACCGCGTGGTCGCAAGCAGCGAGGATAGCAAATTCGACCGCATCCCAGAGGTTAAATTTTCTGACGGCGCGGACTACGGCTACATCTGCTCGAACAACACGATCTACGGCACGCAGTATCCGCAGCTGCCGCAGTGCGGCTGCCCGCTCGTGGTCGATAGCTCGAGCGATCTGTTTTCGCGACCCGTGGATCTTAGCAGCGTGGGGATGTTTTACGGCGGCATTCAGAAAAACGGCGGCCCCGCGGGCGTTACGATGGTTGCAATCCGCAAGGATCTGCTGGACCGCGCAAATCCCAAAACGCCGATGATCCTGCGCTACAAGACGCAGGCGGATGCGGACTCGATGAGCAACACCCCGAATACTTTCGGAATTTACATGCTAAATTTAATGCTCGGCTGGATCAAAGACGAGATCGGCGGGCTCGCGGCGATGCACGAGCGCAACAAGCGCAAAGCGGCGCTACTCTACGGCGCGATCGATGCTAGCGGCGGCTTTTACCGCGGCCACTCGCAAAAGGGCAGCCGCAGCCTGATGAACGTGAGCTTTAATATCGCAGATGCCGCGCTTGAGCCCATCTTCGTCGCGCAGGCGGAGGCAGAGGGGATGATCGGGCTTAAAGGACACCGCGTTTTAGGCGGCATCCGCGCCTCGATCTACAACGCGATAAACTACGAGGACGTGGAAAAACTGGTCGCTTTTATGAGCGAGTTTGCGCGCAAAAACGGCTAGCGGCGCTTAATTTAGAGGATTTGAGCGTGCTCGCGCTTATAGACGAGATTGTTTAGGATCCGCGCTTGCCTTGTCGCTGAGCTGGTATTTGTGATAACTCTCGCTTTTATAGCCGGTATTTTACGGCAGAAATAGCTTTGATGCGGCTTGGATTTTGCTGCTAGAATTTGATTGAAGGCAAAATTTTATGATGTTAAATTTTGCATTAGATGAAGTCCGATGGCTTTGATTTTGCAGCGGCAAGCAGACTTGGCGCTGCTGGGATTTATTAGGTAGGATTTAATATTTAAAACGCTATTATCGGTGTTCGAGGATGGAAGGCGGTTTATTTATGTAGGCGCAGGTTTAGCGTATCTAGCGCCTAAAATACAAGCTTAACCCTAAAAACAGGCAGAATTAAACGAAAGGATTTAAATGAGTTTTAAGAGATTTTTTGCAGTGGCGCTTGTGGTGGGCGCTTGCGCTTCGGTGAGCGCAGAGGCTAGCGCTGCTGGGGATTTTTGTATCCAAAATGGCGGCGAGCTGATCGTCCGCAAAGACGGCAACGGCGTGGATTACACCGTTTGTAAGCTGCCTGACGGCACGATGATCGACGCTGAAGAATTTTATAAAAC
>NZ_CALIBH010000284.1 GCF_938045775.1 uncultured Campylobacter sp. | reverse complement strand
ATAAGGAGCGCAACGCGATGGAGCGCATCTGGAAACAGCGCGAAAAACAGATCGCCCGTGCGCGAGACGGCGCGATCGCGATGCACGCAAGCATCAGAAGTATCGCGGGAAGCGGCGTAGCGCAGCTGGAGGACGTCGATGAAATTTTAAGCCTCGAAGCGATTGCGGCGGAGGGCGAAGCGGAGGATTAGGCTTAGATCGGCTTGGCTCTGCGCGGCGCGAAGCTAGAATTTGCATAAGTAGCATAACGCTCGGCTTCGAGACGGCGTGAGATTAAAATTTTTCAAAATAATGCGGTAGCTATCTATGATAGAGTGGCACTAAAATTTTGTGAAATATCAAGTAGCAGTTTTGGTGCTAGGAATTTTGTCTATAAATTTTACCCTGATAGCGGCACTGCTTACGTGGCGACGGAATTTTGTTTTTGAAATTTCATCTCAGCAAATACGCTTGCGGTGGCGTAAAAATTGTTTGCTAAATTTCTATTTTGATAAAACTGAGTTGCTGCCGCGATAAGGATGCTATTCGCGTAAAATTTATTGACTAGATATGCCCGAGGCCATAAAATCCGTTTAAAAATTTATGACGAGCGTTTTCGAAAAGGTTCGCATCAAAGCTCTCGTAAGGTTCTTGCTAAAATTTGTCGCAAAGACTTTACACAAAAATCCTAGGCAAAGCATTATGCTGGATTTACATAAATTCACAGTAAGTCTGCGCGTCAAATTTGTATTAAAATTAGTGGAGAAAGTTTTTGCTAAAGCTCGCGCCAAAATTCGTAGCAGAATTTTAAAATTTCGCTTTACTGCGCCGTGAAAATTCTAAAATTTTGGTTCGCAAAATTCACAAAAATTCATAAAATTTTTCAAAATTTTAGCGTCAAAATTTTTAAAATTCCTAACCCTTTCAAAATAAATTTTAAATTTCGCAAACTCCCTTGCCATAGCTATTTGCAGGGTAAAATTTTATCGCGCAAAAGCGCTTGTTACCAATCGTTAACCCCCCCCCCTCCTATCATTCCACAGTTGTTTTGCATACGGTGGTTTGCATGCATAAGGCTCGTTTTGCACGCCATAGCCGCAGGCGTGGGCGCGTTGCGCTAAAGGGGTGTGCGCCTTAGTATCTCTTAGTGTTTCGGCACGTTTTAGCGCTTTGCCGCGCCATAGCGCTTCGGCGCGCCTTTTCGCGCGAGTTGTGCCAAATGCTTTGCAAAACGGATGAGAGGCTGTGCGAGCTGTCTGAGGTAGACGGCTCGCTTGATTTGCATAATTTATAAAGAGGTAAAATATGCGTATCTTAGGTAACATTATTTGGTTTTTTATGGCTGGTTGGATCCTTGCTATCTTGACCTATTTGTCAGGTTTGATCCTTACCATTTTAGTCGTGACCGCTCCCGTGGGGTTAGGTCTTATGGAATATGGCAAATTCCTATTTTTGCCCTTTACGCACGATATGGTGCGTAAAAAGAAAGGATCGATAACCGACGCGGTGCATATGACGTATCAGACTTACGCGAATATCGTTAAGGTCATTTACATCATAGTTTTTGGTATTTGGCTTTTTATTGGTGGAATTTTTACGGTTATAGGTCAGTTCATTACCATCATCGGAATTCCGTGCGCTATCGTGCTTGCCAAGTCTCTAGGCACTATCTTTAATCCTGTAGATAAGGTTTGCATCAGCCACGATTTAGCCGAGGAACTAAGACATAGAGTGGCTGCGGCTAAAGCAGACGAGATAAGCGGAGTGCAGCAAAGCGCAGCCGCAGAGTTGCTACAAAACTGCGAATACGACGTAACGCCTCAGAAGCTATCCGTAGTGACGATAGTAGCTACGGTATGTAGCGTGGTGCTTGTTTTGCTCGCAGCAGCGGTTGTGCTACCAAGAGTGAACTTATTGGCTACTAGGGAGGATGCGGAGATTGCTAAGTTGACGACAAATTTAATGACTGTTGAAACTGATATAAGGATCTATAATATGGGATATGGAAAATTCTCATCCGATCTTTCGGCTATGACGAATGTTCCTTTAATATCTAACGGAGTGAATTCGGCGTATCTAATGGGCGCGAATATCTACAAATGCTTCGTAATCAGCGTGGATAACAAAAAGAAAACGATCACTATCGAAAAAGGGCCCGATGCCGAAAATAAGATTTGCAAGGGAGCGTCTGAAAATCATTACGGCGCCGAGATATTGTCGAGATCGCCTATTAGCGTAGAAAGCTTTTGATTGGTTCGCGAGTACGGCGAGTTTATCGCGGCGGATTTAAAAGAGGATTTGCGCGCAAAGATGAAATTTGCATCAAAATTTATCTTTTTATCCGCCATCTTTGTGAATGCTAAACGGTGCCGTATCGCGCTAAGCGCCGTGCTACGCGATACGATTATGCGGCTCGCCTGTAATTTGCTTGTGGTTTTTGTACGCAATACGGCATGTGCGCTTGCTCAGCTATCTTTTGACATTTTGCCGTATGCGATACGGTACATTGCTAGCTTCCGCGGTTCGCTCGCATTCCGTATGTGATGAGGCATTTTTACTGCGGCACGATTTTAAATTTAAATTTGGCGCAAGATTACGCAAGGCCGTAATGCGCTGTAAATCCTAGCGGTGCGTTTGTCGTTAGCTTGTGCACTGCGACGCATTTTAAATCGCGCCGTTAAATTTTAAATCGTTTGCTTTGATTTGTTGTTTGCTCGCTTTCAAAGCGGCGCTAAATTTTGCACAAAAGTCGTGCTGCGCGCCATAGAGTTTATCGTGACATTCGCTTAGTGATAAGCGTGAAATTTATGATTGATTTTAACGCCGTTTTAAGATTATTTTTGTAAAATCACATTTCTTTTTTACCGCTGGCGGGCTCATAGCTCAGTTGGTTAGAGCATCCGGCTCATAACCGGATGGTCCTAGGTTCAAGTCCTAGTGAGCCCACCACCACAAAATTTCGGCTTTTCACTGCATCAAAATCCGCAAAATTCTATAAAATTTCATGTGTCGTTTTTCCTTTGAAATTCTGCTTCATAACTTCAAAAAACAAAGCCTGCCGCATAATTTCAGCTTTAAAATGCGGTTAAGCTTGTGATCGAATTTTCAAATTTAACTTTCATTTGGCGACCGATTAAATTTTATTTTATGGCAAGTTGCGGTAGAATTCCGTTAAAATTCTTAGTGCAGGGAGATGTCCATGTCAGAAAATCAAACGAAAAAAGGCGGAATTTTAGCCTTTTATTTTAACTCAAGCTTGCTTTGGCGCATCATTATCGCTTTAGTGTTGGGCTCTGCGATCGGTATGTTGCTACCTAAAAATATGCCGGTAGGCGATACCACGTGGGTAGCGATTTTAACGCCTTTGGGAGATCTTTTCGTGCGGCTTTTAAAGATGATCATGGTGCCAATCATCATCTGCTCACTCATCGTGGGCACGAGCAGCATCTCGCCCGCGCACCTGGGTAAAGTAGGCGTTAAGGCGATCATATTTTACGCTATAACGACGCTTTTTGCGATCGTCATCGGCCTAGCGTGTGCGTTTATATTTTCTCCAGGTAGCGGGCTTGATCTAAGCGATGCGTCCAAGGCTGTCGAAAAGGCAGCGAACGCGCCTAGTATGAGTAAAATTTTGCTTAATATAATTCCTACGAATCCTTTTGATTCCATAGCCAAGGGCGAAATTTTGCCGATCATCGCGTTTTGCTTATTTCTTGGCGTAGGGCTTGCGTTTTGCCGCGACAGTAGTGATGCTCGTATTAAAAATTCCGCTGATACGGTTTATAATTTTTTCGACGGAATGAGTGAGATTATGTTTAAGGTCGTGCACTGGGTGATGCAATACGCGCCAATTGGCGTTTTTGCGCTAATGTTTGTAGTGTTTAATAAAAGCGGTATCGAGGCTTTCAGCTCGCTATTAAATGTCACGATTACCCTATACGTGGGACTTGCGATTCAAGTATTTGCGGTTTATTGCGTTATTTGTATGCTTATCGGAGTTAGCCCGATTAAATTCCTTAAAAAAGTGCGTCCGCCGATGCTTACGGCTTTTGTTACCCGCAGCTCCAACGGCACGCTTCCGATTACGATGCAAACCGCCGAAGATATGGGAATTCCAAAGGCGATCTACGGCTTTGTTTTGCCCGTGGGTGCTACGGTGAATATGAACGGCACGACCGTGTATTTGGGCGTTTGCTCGCTCTTTATCGCTAATGCTTGCGGTATCGATCTAAATAGCAGCCACTACCTCACGATCATCATCACTTCGATGCTTGCTGCGATCGGAACTGCCGGAGTTCCGGGAGCTGGTGCGCTGATGCTGCTTTTAGTGCTCGAATCTATCGGCGTCAAGGTAAGTGGTAACGTAGCGATCGCTTACGGAATGATTTTAGGCATTGATGCGATTTTGGATATGGGGCGAACCTCGATGAACGTAACGGGCGATGTTGTCGCGTCGATCTACGTCGCAAAGAGCGAAAACGAAATGGATATGAGTAAGTGGGAGAATTAACCCAATTAAAATTTAGAGAGGACGAGCTATGAAAAGAGTTGGGATTATCGGTGGAATGGGACCTTTGGCGAGTGCGGATCTGTATATGAAGATCATAGAAGAGACTGCTGCGGGCAGTGATCAAGAAAATATTCCGCTTGTAATCGATAGCTATCCGCAGATCGAAGATCGCACGGCATTTATCTTAGGCAAGGGCGAAAATCCGCTTCCGCGCCTAAGCGAGAGCGCCGTTAGGCTCAAAAATGCAGGCTGCAAGGCGTTTGCAATGGCGTGCAACACGGCGCATTTTTTCGCAGACGATGTAGAAGCTGCGGCGGAAATCCCGCTAATTCATATTGCCGAGGTCACCGTAAAAGCGATCCGCAGAAATTATCCAAACGCCCATAAAATCGCTGTGCTAGCCACTATTGGTACAAAAAAAGCTAAAATTTACGACGATCCGCTTAAAGAAGCAGGGCTAATCAGCGTGGAGCTTGGCGAAGAAAATCAAGCGATTTTGATGGATTGCATCTACAAAGGAGTTAAGGCGGGCAAGACTGCTGAATACGTGGGGGCTTTTGAGAATTTGCTAGGCAAAATCGATGCTGATATTTATGTCGTTGCCTGCACTGAGCTGCCGCTATTTTTGCCGTTAATCAAAAGCGATAAAATTTTCGTCGATCCTACTAGAGAGCTTGCCAAAGCGATCGTGGAATTCTCAAGATCGTAGAGCCGCAAGGCTTTGCAAGCGGAATTCTAAACCGCAAAATTTTACGATGATTTAAGTCGTAGAATTTTGCGGAATTGCGTTAGCTCAAAATTCCATCGAGGTGAAATTTTATGATAGTGGAATTTCATCACAGCATTTTAAACTTAAAATTTTATCAAAATTTAATCCGCAAAACCCAGAATGTAAAACCTCCGAAGTAAAATTCCGTAACAAAATTTGCTCGTAAAATTTCGCGCTGAAATTTAAGCTAAAATTCCATTAAATTTGACCGTTTCTAAAGCCCGAATTTACTATAATTTCCAAATCAAAAAAGGATCAAAATGAGCGACTACACCCACCTGCACCTTCACACCGAGTATTCGCTGCTAGACGGCGCGAATAAAGTA
>NZ_CALIBH010000283.1 GCF_938045775.1 uncultured Campylobacter sp. | reverse complement strand
CCTACGACGCGGTTTTCGTTGTAGTATTTGTGAAAGTCCGCCGCGAGCGCCTTTAGGAAATCGGGCAGCTTCTGCAAGCCGCGCGAATTAAAGGCGTCGTTTAAAATTTCATTCAAGCCAAGCGCCGCAAAAGCTAGGCCGAGCCCCGCTTCATCCAGCGCGCCGAAGTCCGCGCCCAAGACGTCCGCCTCGCGCTTGCCCGCTTTGGTAAAAATTTGATTGACCCGCGCATGGGCGTAGTTGATGTAAAAGATCGGATTGCTGCTGTCCTCGCGCGCGAGCTCGTCCACGTCGAACTCAAGCGGCGTCTCGCCCTTTTTGCTGATGAAGATAAATCGCATCGCGTCCCTACCGATCGCGGCGAGCACGTCACTCATCAAAATCGCGTTGCCCGCGCGCTTGCTCATTTTGTAGGTCTGCCCGTCTTTGAGCAAATTTACCATCTGCATTAGGATGATCTCGAGCCTGCTTTCGTCGTAGCCCAGAAAATGCACGGCGGCCTTTAAGCGCGCGATGTAGCCGTGATGATCGGCGCCCCAGATGTTGATGCAGCGCTCATATCCGCGCTCAAATTTGTTGTTGTGATAAACGATGTCGCCCGCAAGATAGGTCGGGCGCGCATCCTCGCGGATGACGACGCGATCCTTTTCATCTCCGAGCTGCGATGAGCGGATCCAAATTTTGCTCTCCGCCTCATACATCTTGCCGCTGCGCTCAAGCTTTTTAATCGTAGGCTCAAGCTCGCCGTAGAGGCTCTTTTCGCTAGCCCAGTTTTGAATATGAATGCCTGCGTCTGCGAGATCTTTTTGTATGATCTTTAGCACTTCGTCCTTAGCAAACTCCGCAAGGATCAAAACGCGCGATTCGTCGCGGAAAATTTCATCGCCGAATTGGGCGCGCGCAAGAGGGATGATCTCATCTATATACTCGCCGCGGTAGTATTTCTCGGGATAGCTCACGTCCTCGCCTGTGAGCTCGCGCGCACGAAGCGCGATCGAAGTGCCCAAAAGCTCGATCTGATTGCCCGCGTCGTTGATGTAGTACTCGGTATCGACGCGGTGCCCCAGATAGCGCCCGATGCGCGCGAATGTATCGCCGTAAACGGCGCCGCGCACATGCCCGATATGAAGCGGACCGGTCGGATTGGCGCTGATGTATTCGAGCAAAATTTTTTGCGGCATAGCGGAGGAATTCTGCGAAATACAATTTTGGCTAGTGGCGAAATTCTGCGATTTGGCGGCGTCATTGCCGTTCGCAGCCAGATTTGCAGTAAAGCCTTTGCTAGCAGGCTCACTCGCACAAATCTTTTCCGAAGCCGGTAAAATTCCACGTCCAAGCTCGGCGTCGTTTTTCGCAAAATCGCCGCCCAAGCTAAGAGCATTTTTAGCAAGAGCACCCAACACAGCGGGCTTTAGGTGAAAATTTAGATAGCCGTTAACCGCCGTCGCGCTTAGAATTTCGCTATCTTTAAATTTAGCCGCAAGCTCCTCGGCGATAAGCTTAGGCGCCTTTCGCAGCTCTTTAGCCAGCGTAAAAGCCTCGGGCGAGGCGTAATGGGCCAAGCTTTTATCTTTGGGTTTTTCTAAAGCGACTTCGCGAGATAAAATTTTAAAAATTTCGTTTAAGACTAAATTTTTCAAATCCTTTATGCCTTCTTATTATCGCTAATTTCGGCGTCTCTAACCTCTTCCTCGGCCTTTTTCTCGACCTTTTCAGGAGTGTCGTCCTCCATCTCTTTTTTGAAGGTCTTAATGCCCTTGCCTACACCCTTTGCGAGCTCCGGGATCTTTTTAGCTCCGAAAAGCAACACGATGATCACTAAGATAATTAGCAGTTGTTGAACGCTTACGCCCATTTTTTCTCCTTTAAATTTTCCAAATTTCGATTAGCTTGCCTATGTCGCGGCTTGCCGTTTCTAGTTTGATAGTTTTGTAGATTGATCTTAAATTTTCATACGCCGCTTCCAGGCGGTCGTTTATTATGAAATAATCATACTCGCCTAGGCGCTCCATCTCCTCTTGCGCGTTTTGCAGGCGCAAAGCAATATCGGCGGGATCATTATCGCCGCGAGCGCGCAACCTATCTCTAAGCTCCGACAAGCTCGGCGTAGTAATAAATACGCTAGTAAGTTCACTTTTAGGCACTTTGCTACGCACGATCTCATATCCTTGCACATCGATGTCAAAAATCACGATCTTACCCCGCTCAAGCTCGCTCGTAGCAGCTTTTAGCGAAGTACCGTAGTATTTGCCGTGGACCAACGCCCACTCTAAAAACTCCCCGCGCTTGATGCCTGTGCGAAACTCACTCTCGCTTATGAAATGATAATTCACACCGTCCGCTTCGCCTGCACGCATTTCACGCGTCGTAGAGGAGATCGAGAAGTATATCTGCTCGCCAAATTCTGCGATAAGACGCTTTATAAGCGTGCTTTTGCCGCTACCGCTGGGACCGGAGACGAGCAAAATTTTGCCTTTCACTATCTGTCTCCAAACGATATGTCGATATTGATCTTAAAGTCCTTCAGCGCGTCTTTAGCATCCTTGCTGCCCGCAAATCTCTCGATCGTGTTTGCGATGCCCGCTTCTAGATCATCGCGCAGTTTGGTTTTCAGCTCCTCGGCGCTCGGTTTTTTACCGTACTCGTTACGCAGCGGCTCGCTTTTGGCGCTGGGCTCTAACTCGCTTGCCATAAGGCTGGCAAACTCCGCCGCAGCCGAAGCGGCAAGCTCATTCGGCATAGCTTGCGCACCAAATTTCATTTCATTCACCTGCTCGGACGCGCCGAATTTATGCGTTTTAAATTCTGCGCGCCCCGAAGCCTTTGATATAGGCTTTGAAGCATTAAATTTTATCTGCTGCGCGGCGCTCTTTGCGGGCTTGCCGGATTTAAATTGCTCGCTATCTGCGGAGCTTGTGGCAAACGAGTTTGCAAAATCGCCTTCCATAGCGCGCAAAAATCCGTCCGCAAACCCGCCAACAACGCTATTGGCTTGCTCGTTTTGCTTCGGTAAATCTGAGGCATCTAATATGTGCGGTAAGTTTAGCTCCGAAAAATTTGGTGCAGGAGTAGAATTTATAATCCCGGTATTGCTAGAATTTGCAGAAGCTACGAAATTCGCGGAAGCTGCGAAATTTGCGCCAATTGAATCCCCTGCTTCATTATGAGCAGACATAAGCGTATTCTGTGCAAGTCCGCCAGTAAATTCCATGCTTTGAAACGGAACGGCGTTATAAAGATTTTCGCGAGGTATATCGCCCGCACCCGCTAGCGCAATCGGCGTATCTGAAGTGACCTCGTATTGAGACGAAATTTGCGTCTTTTGAAAATCCGTAGCCGCTTTATTTTTATCATGCGCAGATTTTTTATCCTCTTTTTCATCAGAAGCAAACGCAGCCGCGGCAAAATTATCATATCCACCAAACTCCTCTACGGGCATGCCAGCACTATCGAAAAGCCTGGAAAAATCCATATCAAATCCGCTGTTAACAGACGCGCCAGCTGCATCTTGCACTACTTGCGAGGCAGAATTTTTTTCCTCTGTTTTATAGGCAAATGAGCCATCTGATTCATGCTGTTTAAGCGTAACGTCCGCAGAGTCTTTCGCTTCCTCTAAATTAGGCGCAGCGTCTGCCTTTTTTTCAACAGCAGTTTCATTAGAGCTGCCGGCTCTTTGCGGCTCATCTTGCTGCGCAAGCGGTAAAGTTTC
The DNA here is from genome assembly GCF_938045775.1 of uncultured Campylobacter sp. Classification (GTDB taxonomy): domain Bacteria; phylum Campylobacterota; class Campylobacteria; order Campylobacterales; family Campylobacteraceae; genus Campylobacter_B. Next base: position 16,231 of record NZ_CALIBH010000283.1, on the reverse strand, counting down.
GCTTGCCTGTGCGACCAGAATTTCATCTTCTGTCTGCGATTTATTTGTTTTGAAATTCTTAGGATTTTCATCGTCTAGAGCTGCTAAAGCTATCGGAGCGTCATCCTTTGCGAGTGGAATTTCATCTTGAGGCGCGTGATTACTTTCGGCGGGTTCGCTTGTGCCGATACTATTTAACGGCACATCCTCAGGGATATCGCTAGCAGCTAAGTTTAGAGGCATATCGTCTGCGATATTATCCGCAATCTTTTCTGCAACGGCGTTAAGCGGCGTATCATCGGCGATGGTGTCCGCAAGAGCTGCTTCATCTGCAAGCTGCGAGAGCGGAATATCATCTGCGATCTCGTCCGTGCGCGGCATATCGCCTACCAACTGCGAAAGCGGCACATCATCTGCAATCTCGGGCGCTATATCGTTTGCCAGCTGCGAAAGCGGTATATCCTTGCCGGAGTCATAAAAGCTATCCACAAGCTCTTCAAAATTACTACCCGAAGAGGAATTTGCCTGATCAATCGCATCGATCTCTTTCATCACAGAGCTTGCATCGGCAAATTCTTTCGCCATTTTTTCTTTCGCCTGCACGCTCATATTTTGAACCGAAAACTCGCTGATAAACGTGATGAGCTCAAGCGGTGAAAAAGGCTTGGTAAGGGTGTATCGCGCTCCTGGCGCCGAGACATTCTTAGGCGTCAGAAACAGCGTTTTATTAAGATCAAATTTTGAAATATCATCGCCATCTTCATAATTTTTTATCGTCAAATCATATTCACTCTCGTCCGCACTATATGCTACTAGGTCCGCACCGATGCGCTCGCAGCAAATATTTACGACACTTGCAACCTGCTCATTGTGATTGTCAAGTAGAATTTTCATTTATGACCTTTTAGAAAGAATTTGGGCTATTGTAAGATATTTTTGGTTATTAATTGCTTATATTTGCGCTAAATTTCGGTTATTTAGACGATAAACTTTGCAGCATTTTTGCGCTAAATTCTCATCGTGGGTCACGAGCACGAGCGCGCCACGGCTGGATTTTACGTAATCAAAGATCACGCTCATGACCTCGTTTGCGGTATCTTTATCTAAATTTCCGGTCGGCTCGTCGGCAAAGATTATGCGCGGCTTTTTGCAAAGTATACGAGCGATACTCACGCGCTGCTGCTGACCGCCGCTAAGCTCGCCCACGCCTTGAGCAAGCGTGTTTTCTATCTTAAGCTTTTTTAAAATTTTCTGATCTATCGCATTATTCGTAAGTTTGGCGGCGAGTTCGATATTTTCGCCAGAGGAAAAGCCCTTAAAAAGGTAGTGAGATTGAAATATTATGCCGAAGTCGTTGCGGCGGATTTTAAGTCTCTCATCGGAGCTTAGCTCGTAAATACTGCGCCCGCCGTAGATCACTTCGCCCGAGTTCGGTTTTAAAAGCGTGCATAAAATATGAAGCAGGGTCGATTTGCCGCAGCCACTAACGCCCAAAATAGCGATACTTTCGCTCTCCCCAACGCTTAGGCTTACATTTTCAAAGAGCGTATAATCATACGCGTGAGTAAGATTTACGCCCTTTAGAAGTTCCATATTTAGCCGATTTGAGCCGCTACTTCGGCAGCGAAGTCTTCGCTCTTTTTCTCTAGACCCTCGCCCACTTCGAAGCGGACGTATTTTACGATCTCGATCTTGCCGCCTAGTTTTTTAGCTTCTTCGTCAATCACCTGCTCGACGGTTTTCTTATCGTCCATTACGTAAAATTGCCCTAGCAACGTGAGGCGCTGATCGATTTGAGTATTATCGGCAATGAAGCGATCGATCTGACCCGGCAAAATTTTATCCCAAATTTTTTCAGGCTTATTTTGCTTGCGAAGCTCGTCTTTTAAAGCTTCGATCTCTTTGGCTAAAATTTCATCGCTTAGATGCGCGCGCGAGCCAAACTGCGGGATCTTATGAAGGGGCTTACCTAAGCGCACAAACTCCTCGTTTTCCTTCTCAAACTCGCCTTTAAGAGCCAAAAATTCCTTCTCGATAAAATCGGGATCAAGCTCTTTATAGCTGATAACCTGCGGTTTCATCGCAGCTGCGTGCATGCAGAGATTTTTTATAAGCTCCTTCGCACCCTCCGCAGTTCGCTCGCTGTCGCAAGCTGCTGCGATGATTACACCTACGCGGCCGTTTGAATGCAGGTAGCCGTTTACTATGCCGTTTGCACCCGCCTTAATCGTCTCAAATCTTCTAACGACCAAATTTTCGCCGATCGTAGCGATCTGACTTTTTAGATGCTCATCGAATTTAACGCCGTCGATGATGCTGGAATTTAGCTCATCAATGCTGCTAATGCCCTTGCTTTGGATATGTAGAGTAGTATTTTTAACTAAATTTATAAAATTTTGATTTTTAGCTACGAAGTCGGTTTCGGAATTTATCTCGCTTATGGTGGCGATCTTGTGATCCGCGCTCACTTCGACGCTCACTAGGCCCTCGCTAGCTAGGCGATCGGCTTTTTTAGCAGCCTTTCCTAAGCCCTTTTCGCGAAGTAGATCGACGGCCTTATCCATATCGCCGTCTGTTTCAACCAAAGCCTTTTTGCAATCCATCATCCCCGCTCCAGTGCTTTCGCGGAGCTCTTTTACCATTTGTGCGCTGATTTCCATTACTCTTCGTCCTCGCTTACGTCAAAATCCTCTTCGCTCATCGCCTCGGCTATGACTTCCTCTTTCTCCTCGTCGCTGACGGCTTCGCTCTGCTCGCCGTCCTCGCTCGCATCTTGATCGCGAAGCGCCTTGCCTTCGTTGATCGCCTCAGCCATCTCTTGGCAGAAAAGCTGAACCGAGCGGATCGCATCGTCGTTGCCAGGTATTGGGAAATCGACTACGTCCGGATCGCAGTTCGTATCCAAAGGCGCGATAACCGGCATTTTTAGGCGGTTAGCTTCCGCTACGGCGATCTTTTCTTTAACTACGTCGATGACGAAGATCATATCGGGAAGGCCCTTCATATTGCGAATGCCGCCTAGATAAAGCTCGAGCTTCTCTTTTTTGCGGCGAAGCATTAGCGCCTCTTTTTTGGTTAGTAAATTTATCGAGCCGTCCTCTTCCATAGTCTCGATTACTTCGAGCTTGCGGATCGATTGCTTGATAGTGGAAAAATTCGTTAGCATGCCGCCTAGCCATCTGTGGCTCACATAAGGCATGCCGCATTTTTCTGCGTACTCTTTTAGCGTCGCGCCGGCTTGTTTTTTGGTGCCTACGAAAAGTATCGTCTTGCCCTCGGCAGCTGCGTCGCGCACGATATTATAAGTGTAGCGGAAATAGCGGATAGTTTTTTGTAGATCTATGATGTAGATACCTTTTCTCTCGCCGAAAATGAATTTTTTCATCTTCGGATTCCATCTGCGTGTTTGGTGTCCGAAATGAACGCCGCACTCTAGCAAATCTCTCATTGTTACCATGAGTTTTCTCCTTGTGGGTTTCCCCGAAATTTAGGTTTCTCCTCCACACCCATTAACATTTGCTTTTGACAAACGCAACCAAATTTTAGGATTGGTGTGTGTGAATTGAAGCTTGGATTATATTTAAAAATAGCTAAATTAAAGCTAAATTTAATATAATCCAGACCCCTGCGCGGTTAAATTTTACGCCGCAAAGATGAGACGGCTGCAAGTAGCGCGAGCGAAATTATTCATTCAATTTAGCGAGCACAAACCGCCCGTGAAATTTAAGAAAACGGCAAATTCGCTTTAAATTTTACTCAAAAAATCCCTTTTTCACGAGCCTGCCCTCTTTTACACAAAACTCCCCTTTCGCGATCACGCTATCTAGGTTTAAAGCCTCGTCAAATACCGCAAAATCAGCGTCAAAGCCTACTTTTATCTCGCCTTTGCCGCTTAGATTTAGGTATTTTGCGACGTTTTTGCCCATCATGCTCAGCGCTTGCGGGATGGTTAGGATTTTATTTTTCACGCAGGCTTGCAAGACCTCTAAATTCGTCTCGCACGAAGCGCAGCCATAGCCTACCAGTGCGCCGTTTTCGTCAAATCTAGGCACGCTACCGTTGCCGTCGGAGCTCATCGTTAGGCGCTCTAAATTTAGCCCGCTAGCAAGCCCATACACGATAGCTTCGTGAAGCGGGGCAAATTTACTTCCGCCGCTCGTGATATCGATGTAGCCGCCCATTTTTTGAAATTTGATCGCCTCGTCAAAGAGCCCCTTCGTCCGCGCGCAGTGCGTCGGCGAGAAGTAATTAACAGGGAACGAATAATCCTTGATCACGCTAAAAATCAGGTCAAATTTATCCGCGAGCCCGCCCATATGCATGTGCAGCACGCCGCCTTTTTTCGAGATCATTCCGCCGATGCGAATCTGCGTCAGGGTCTTGATGAGCTCCTGAGAGGTCGGGTAGCTGCCGCGGTTGTCGCTCATCGCGATCTTACAGCCGATGACCTTGTCGATAAGCACCAGATCGCGCGTGACAGAACCCGTAAAGGTAACGCTAGGCAGCGCATAAGAGCCAGTGTGGATGAAGGTCGAGATGCCCTCGTACTCAAGCGCCTTGGCCTTTGAGTAGAGGTTTTCGAGACTCCTCGTACACCCGTCGGTGCCTAGCGTGCCTACGACCGTCGTCGTGCCGTAGCGGATGATTTGCGATAGCGTTATTTCGGGCGTGCGCGAATGATAACCCGCCTCGCCACCCCCGCCCGTGATGTGCACGTGCTGATCGATGAGCCCTGGCGCTAAAATTTTGCCATCCAGGTCGTAAACCTCAAGCCCATCTATAGTAGAATGGCGAAAATCAAGCTCCTTAGAAACGGCTAAAATTTTACCTCCGCCTACTAAAACGTCGCTCCTGCCGACGTGCTCGGGCGCGTATAGATCGGCATTTTTAAGTAACAGCATATCTTCTCCTTTGCTTTGGGTTTTTGATTTTAAAATTTACGTTTTCTGGCTTATTTTGACTGCGATGTCACGCCGCAATCTCGCCTATTTTTCGCCGCTTCGCTTTACAGCGCTTCTACGTCAAATTTTATAGAGTTTCGGAAAATTCCGGCAGCCTCGCGGAGAAATTTTATATCTTAAATTTTTTGCTTTTCATCGGAATGGCTTATTCATCACAAAGCCGCAGAAGCGTCCCGTGATGCCATCTCTGCGGTAAGAAAAATGCCGATCGCTCTCAAAGGTGCAGCGCGGATCAAATTTTACCTCTCGCACTCCCGCAGCCGCGAGCTCGTCGCGCAGTGCGGCGTTCATATCAAAATGCCCCTGCGTTTTGTAGCGCTCAAACTCGCCCAAATCAAGCCCGCCAAGTTCGTAGTTTCGCGCCTTGATATTCGCGCCCACGAATACCTTCAGCTCCGCAGCCACGCAGCCGAAGCGCTCGCTCATCAAAATTATCGCATTGGTGCAGATCCGCCCTATCACGCCCGCGCGCCCCGCATGCACAGCAGCAACCACGCCGCGCCGCTCGTCCGCGATCAGCACGGGCGAGCAGTCCGCTACCAGCACGCACAGCGCCACGCCGCGCAGATCGGTCACGAGCCCGTCGTAGGGCAGGATTTTATCGCTAGCTGCGCGTAAAATTTCAACTTTGTTCGAGTGGATCTGGCGCATAAATTTTAAATTTCGCGGCACGATACCGAGCGCGGCGGCTAAAATTTCGCGGTTTTGCGCGACGTTTTGCGGATCGTCTCCCACGTGATCCCCTAAATTTAAGCTCGCGTAAGCTCCGCCGCTTACGCCGCCAAGCCGCGTGCTAAAGCCCGCTAGCACGCCGCGTCCGTCCAATACAAACTCAAGATTTTCTCTGAAAATTTTGGTGTTAGTCATCGCGTGCTACTTGGCGCCCTAATACAGGCTCAAAATTTTATCTACCGCATCCCACGAAAGCCCGTCTTGCTCGCCCTCGGCGCTCGCGTCGCGCACCGCAACAGTGCCGCGGACGAGCTGTCCGCCGGCAAAGCCCAGCTGCGCCGCGACGTATCGCGCGAGCAGATCGGTCTCGATATTTACGCAGCGCCCGATTTTGTAGGTTCCAAAGAGCGTATCCTTAAGCGTGAGCGGGATGATCGTAAGGCGAATAGCGCAGCTTTGCGCTTCGCTCTTTAAATTTGCGCCCAAGGAGTTTGGATCGCGAACGGAATTTGAGCCGCTAGAATTTGGCCTGTGCAAGCTTGCACCGTTAAAATTTGCGCTGCGCGGCTCTTTACGAGTAAAATTTCCGCCCTCAAGACCTCGGCTGTTAAAATTTCGTCCGTGCGTGCTGCCGCCCTCAAGTACTTCGTTGATCGTTAGACTCACGCCGTCGATCGCCACCGAACCCTTCGGCGCTAGCAGCGGCGCTATGTGCAGCGGCGCGCGGATAAAAAAATCGACGCCGCTTGCAAGCTTTGAAATTTTATAAATTTCGCCCACGGCATCGACGTGCCCTTGGATCAAATGCCCGTCTATGCGATCTCCAATCCGCATCGCTGGCTCGATATGCACCGAGCCACGCAGGTTTTGTGCGGCGATGACGCGCGCCGTTTCGCTCGAAAGCTGTACCGCAAATCCGTCCGCAAAAAGCCGCGTCACGCTCAGGCACGCGCCGTTTACCGCGACGCTATCGCCGAGCGCGGGGCGGTATCTCGCGCGCAGTCGCAGCAAATCGCCGTTAAAGCTCGCAACCTGCGCGATCTCTCTGATCAGTCCGTTAAACATTATGAGCCTTTGGAATTTTTACGTGATATTAGCGTAGAATTTTAAAATTTTAAATTAAGCGAAGCTCGGCGAGCGCAAAGCCCGCCGAATGAAGTTTGAAATTATTTTTTAGAAACGATGAAATCGGCTAGCGCTTCGATCGATTCGTCGTTAAGCGAAGCTGCTTGACCCTTCATAACGCCCATCATTCCAAATTTTCCCTTGCCCTCGCCCAAGCTGCCGTCTTTGTAGCCTTTTAGGCTAGCTATGATATCTTCCTTACTTAGGGTGTTTAGCGCAGGTACTTTGCCGCCAAGATAAGGCTTCTCGGCGTTAGCTCCATGACAGGCCACGCATTTTTTATATAAAGTAGCGCCATCAGCGGCGAATACACTCGAACTAAACGCCGCAACCGCAGCACATGCAATAAGAACTTTTTTCATTCCTATCCTTTCTTTTTAAATTGTGGGTGCAGTATAATCAAAATTTAGTAAATTTCGGCTAAATTTTTGCAATTTGCGCTAAAGAGGCAAAATTCTATCTACCGCGAACTTTAGCGTAGAGGCTCAAAGCGGATTTACGCTGTAAAATTTTAAGCAAATTTTACCTTCCCGCTGAAATTTCAATCGTAGAATTTCGTGGCAAAATCCTAAGGCAAAATTTCATCTAGACGCCAAATTCCATCGCGAAATTCTGCGTAGAATTTTAAAATTTCGCCGCTTTACTTTATGCGCGAAATTTCGCCGCCTTGCATCTTATAAATTTTATCTGCGGCGCCGAAGTATTTATCATCGTGCGAGATCGCAAAGATCGTGTATCCACGCGATTTCAGCTCGGGCAAAATCCGCTCGTAAAACTCCGCGCGAAACTGCGGATCGAGATCGGCCGCAAACTCATCAAGCATCAAAAATTTTCGCCCATCCATCAGCACGCTTACGAGCGCCAAACGCTTGCGCTGCCCGCTAGATAGGCTCGTGGTGCTAAATTTAGCCCCCTTTAGCTCAACCTTATCCTGCAGGTGCGTGAGCGCGAGCCACTCGCGCGCGATGTCCGCATCGCCCGTAGCATAGTCGAAGAGATAAAAATCGCTGAAAACGGCGCTTATGTTGTTGCTGTAGGCGCGCAGATCAGAGGGTTTAAGGGCCGCGCCGTCGGCTAAAATTTCGCCTGCTTGCGGCGTATAAAGACCCGCCAAGATCATAAAAAGCGTCGATTTGCCGCTGCCGTTTTCGCCGATTAAAAACACCGTCTCGCCCGCATTTAGCTGCAAGCTTACCCCCTTGATGCCGAATTTCCCGCCGGGATACGAAAAGCCTACGTCTTTAAGCTCCAGGCTGCGCCATGGCTGCATTTGCGTAAGCTCGAAGCCCTGCACGAACGGGTCTAAATTTAACTCTTTGATCTTTGCGTAGGCGATCTTGGCGCGCAACACGCTAGGAAGCGAGAATATGAGCATCATCAAAGGCGCGCGCAAAAAAAGCACCGTAAGCGCGATCGTTACGGCGTTTGCAAGCTCCGCTTTGCCGCCGCTAAGCCCAAAATAAAGCACAAAGCCTACGGCGCCTAGCATCATTACGTTCATAAAATTACTCGCAAACGCGCCGTAAACCTCGGCCCGCAGCGAGCTTTGGCGTAAATTTTGCGCATTGGGCAAAAAGTCGTTTTCGTATAGGCTCTTTGCTTTGGCTAGGCTTAGCGACAGCTCCTTGTGCCCCTCGATCGCCGCGGCGTAGTTTTTATACAAAACGTCCTCGTTTTGGCGGTACAGATCGTAATTTTGCATGACTTTTTTCATCAAAAAACGATTGAAAATCATCAGCGCGCCGATCCAAACGAATAAAAACGCAAACATCATAGGCGCGATGTATAGCACGTAGATGCCGCAAAATAGCACGATCATCGCGCCTTGGATCAGCTCGGAGATACGCATAAAGCCCTCAGTCAGGCGCGAAATATCGCTAGAAAGGGACGCAAGCAGGTTCGCCTTCGACGCAGCCTCGATGCGCTCGAACTTCGTATCGATGATCTGCTTGATGATCTTGGTGCGCAGATCGAATACGAAGTCGTTTTCCATCTTGCAAAGCATGATGCGACTTAGCACCGAAAGCAGCAGAAATAGCGCCAAGAGCGCGAAAAATAGCGCGATGATCCTGCCGCCTCTTTCGGCGCCGTCAAGTAGATATTTATTGATAAAGCTTAAAATCAAGATCCCAGAGCCGCTGTAGATCGCATTTAGCGCGAGCATCGCGAGGATTTGTTTGGTATATTTTTTCATCATTTTGCCCCAACGAAATTTGAGCGCAATTGTGGCAAAATTCGCTTGAAAAAACGGTTAAATTTTAAATCCGTTCTCATTTCGCGAATAAAATTTACCCGGGCTGTATAAATTCCGCCGTAAATCTGCGCGAAATTTCGTTTCAATCCCGCATTGTTTACAAAGCATAAAGCTGTCTGCTTGTACGGCACACGTTGCATTGAATTTCAAAGCTGATGCCCATTTGCTTCGGTGACTACGATATGCCCGCTCATTGAGCAAGCTCTATAAATATACGCCGACGTTACCACAACATCAAAATTTAGCCGTACGCCTTATAATTGAAATAAAATCTTCATAGCCATATTCACGAGTCACAACTACGCGCCGGCATTTTAAGCAAAGTTGGCATTTATAACTCTGCTAACGGCAGCATAAAAAATCCGTTGTCTCGAGCATTGAAATTGTGGATTTTTATTATTTTAGATATTTCTTGATATCTATACGGCGTCATCTCTATGCTTAATCCCTGCTGTATCTCTTGTTTTACCATACTACTTTTCCGGCATTTTGAAATATACAACTAAGCAATAGTCAATTTAAGCGAAAAATTTCGATCTCCTTAAAAAAGAAAGATAGCTTTAGTTTAGTAAGTTTTTGATAAGCTCGTCATTTTTGGAGTCATTTTCTAGATCAAAGTATAAAATTTTAAGTCGCATTTTGTCGTCGTATTTAAATTCCATAGACCCTTGCTCCGCGCTGTCTATCTTTGGATAGATGAGATAGAGCCTATCGCACTCGTGTTTTTTGCCGTAAGCGTATAGCTGATACAGATCGGCTTGCGAGATATTGTTCTTTTCTTTTTCCTTATCATCTTGATCGATAACTTTCCATTTTGTATCGGCTATAAATTTGCCTTCTAAAAATATATCAGGTCTTAATCTAAAGCTCCTTGGCTCTTCTACAAGGTGCTTTTTTGAATGTTGCAATCTAATATCTGCATGCTTTTTTTTAATAAAATTTCCGACATAACTTTCAAAAAGCAGGTTCATATCAAAAAGTAAGGCAAGAGCTAGATCGTCGCCTTTATGCGGAGTGAAGCAATTGCCTAAAAGGAAAATTTTACACCATAAAAACGTTTGCTCGTAGTGCTTTACTTGGCGGTTTATTACATAGTTTGTAAAGAAATTTTTATAATCACTGCACGTCGAAACTTCATCAAATATAAATAAAAACTCGCGTATTTTTTGCTGATTTTTACTGGAATTTGACTTTTTGTATAGAAATTTAAGCGTTGTTTTTATGATCTGATTTATCTTTATGTCGCTTAAAAACTCGCTGTATTCTACATAAAATCGCTCTTTGTGGATAGTATTTCTTTTGATCTGTTCATTTATATTTAGCTTTCCTTTTAGAAATTTTAGATTATTCTCTAACGTTATATAGTCGCTTTTTATTCCCTTTTTTACAAGGATTTCAAGCTCGCGTAAAAACATCGAGATAAAAATTTCTAAAAGCGGCAAATTTTGGGTTTTGAGACCAGCTAAATTTGAGCTTTTAAAGGGAAAATCTTTAAGCGATTTTAGCATTTTTAGAAAAACGTTTTTTAATCCGTCTATTTTATCGGTATCATTTTTATCCACTTTATTCGCTATTTTAGGCAAAATCTCTATCGTTAGGCCGCTTTTTGTTTGCAAAACACCTACGTAGTTTCTTGCTTGTATAAATTTTCCGCCGCTTCCGCTTCCTATCTTTAAAAACGTAGCATTTTCATCGCTATTTTTAAGGATAAAATTTTCTATATCGCCAAAGTCGTTTTTATCTATATTTTTATCATTCTGATATAAGCGCTCAAACTCGATTAGCGTCCTTTGTTTCTGTTTCATTCGTGCCATCTTAGTCGCTTGATGACTTATAAATTTCTATATAGCTTTGAGCTTTGTTAAAGGCTTCGTCGTTTATCTTGTATAAGACTTTATCATCTATATCGTCGATTTTTCTTCCAAATAAATCACTAGCCTTTTTCTCTTCTTTGGTTATAAACTGAGTTCTGCTATCTTTTTGCTTTTTATTGTCGCCCAAGACCAATCTTATCTTTTCCCAGTCGTCGTAAAAATATTCTTGCAGTAGCGGTAAAATTTTATTTTTAAAGATTGAAGCTAGCTCCGATATATCCGCATCATCTTTTAGCGAGATAAAATAGGCATGTCCTATAGCATGATCTCTGTCGTAAAGATACTCTATGCGTTCGTTTATGGCTTCTAGCATTTCTCCTATATTGATGCCTTCAATGGTTATTTTTTTGAGTTCGTCGTACTGCGGCATCATCTCCACAAATTCAAACCTTCTTCTAAGTGCCGTATCCATGAGAGCTATGCTTCTATCTGCCGTATTCATCGTGCCTATTATGTATAAATTTAACGGCACTCCAAATTTCTCTTTTGAGTATGGCAGCTCCACCATTATCTCATCATCTGCTGTGAGCCTTTTTGATGGTTCTATTAGTGTTATAAGCTCGCCAAAAATTTTAGATATATTTCCGCGGTTTATTTCGTCGATGATCAAAACATAGTTTTTTTCGTTTTTTTGATCATCTTTTATAAAAATTTGTTTAAAAGCATCTATTTTTAAATTATACTTTATATTATAAATACTCATTTGCGAGAACTGTTTGTATAAAATTTTTTCATAATAAACCGGCTCATCTGGTATAAAAATCCACTTAACGCCCCTAGCTTGAACAAAACTACCAAGATCGTTTCGATCTAAAAATTTATACTCACCGGTTACTTGAGCCACTGCTCTTAGTTTTTTGTTTCCTAGTGAAATTAAGATTATATCACCGTTTTTTATCTCGTTTTTTAGTCTGTTTATGGCTATAGCTGAAAAATCCGTCTTTTCTTTTTCCATAAGTTTTGAAATTTGTTCAATATTCTTGCAATCACTAAAATTAATCCATTTGCCAAAGCCAAGCAAAACAACATTGTTTTTTATGCAATACTCAAATACAAAATCTTCTTCTGGATTTTGAGAGTCTCCTAAAGACATCTTCCAAAAATTCATGCTATCTTTAAAAACTAAGGTTTCGCTGGGATTGCCTTCAATATTTTGCGCAGTCTTGCAAAGTTTTTTAAAAATCCCATCTTCAGTATCGTATTTTATTTCTTTATCACTATCGGTTTCATCATTGCCTAAAACAGGCTTTATGCCTTCAACAAATTCCTCATACCCATAACTTTGGTGAAATGTTACAAATTTTATTTGTCCTCTTTGCACATATTCATCAAATTGCTTTTTTAAAATTTTCCTATTTTCTTTGTCGCTGATTTCTTCTTCGCCAACTTTTTCTCCTTTTATTATCTCGATGGCTTTTGCTATTGTGGTATATGTTTTTCCTGTTCCTGGAGGGCCGTATAGGATTTGGTTTAGGGGATAAGTTGTTGTTTTATTATTATCGGCCAGCTCATTTCCTTTTTCTTCTAATACATCCTGTTTTAAATCGTTTTCTTTTGCATATTCATTCCATAGCGAAAACGAATAATCATAAAAGTCGATATTGTCGGGCTTCTTTTTAATTAGCTCTTTTTGAATTTGTGATATCTTGTTTGATTCTATATTATTTCTCCGAGCAAGATACTCAAAAGCGTCTCGTGAGACAATACGTAAAAGCGTTTTATCTGGTGCATATAAAAAAGCTATTTTCCATTTTACGGCATCGCCCAAATCAATATCGTCAATTTTTTCAAATTCTTTATTTTGTGCATAATTTATAACTTGTAAAATTATACTTTTTATTTTTTCAAATGCTTCGTTTCTATTGTTTCCATATTTTTTATACCAGCCATACTCTATATCACCAGTTTGCCCAGGTTTAAGTTCTTTTCTGCCATCTTTTTGAGCTCTTTTAAAAATTCCAAATTTATAAGCCGAGCCGCCCCATATACTTATAAGCTTCTCTGTTTTGCTTTCAAGCCAATATGTAAAAGTATCCTTATCGCCAATCCCGGTATATTGGTTTATAGTCATATCTTTGACATTTTGCAAAGTCCATCTTTGTTTAAACTCATCTTTTAGTTTTAAGCATTCTTCTAATGTTGCCATTTTTTGCTCCCCTTTATCCTTTTTTAATTATATCATTCATTTTATCGCAAAACTTGGCTTTAATTTAATTGCCATTTTGTTTTCATTTCAAGCCAAAATTTTGCTTGATGTAAATGTGCAAAACATCGATCGCGGCGGGCGTTACGCCGCTGATCTCGCTCGCGGCAAAAAGCGTCGGCGGCGCAAAGCGATTTAGCTTCTGCACGATCTCGTTGCTAAGCCCTCCGATCTTGCTAAAATCGATCTGCGGCGGGATCGCGACGCCCAGCAGCCCCTTCATCCTCTCGACCTCGGCGCGCTGCATCGCGATGTAGAAATGATACTTGCACTGCGTTAAAATTTCATCCAAAACCTCATCGCTAAAGCCCTCAAAATGCGGCGCCAGAGCAAGCAGGCCCGCCTTTGAAAAGCCGCTTTGAGAGGCGATTTTTTGCAAGCTGCAGCTTTGCGAAATGGGCTCTGCGCCGATACTTTGCAGCAGGCTAAGCGTCTGTTTCGAAGGAGTAATCTGCGTTTTTAGCAAAAATTCCATTCCGCTCTGCACGTCGAGCTTAAACTTGCTCGTCCGCTCGTAGTTTGCCTCGTCTAAAAGCCCGATCTCGCGGCCGTATTCGCTTAGGCGCAGCACGGCGTTGCCCTCGCGTAGCAGCAGGCGAAATTCCGCACGCGAAGTAAACATTCGGTAAGGCTCGTTTGTGCCCTTGGTAACCAGATCGTCGATCAAAACGCCGATATACGCCTCATCCCTGCGCAAAATCAGAGGCTGCCGCCCGTGCAAATCAAGCACGGCGTTGATGCCCGCCATCAGCCCCTGCGCCGCGGCCTCCTCGTAGCCGGTGGTGCCGTTGATTTGACCTGCCAAAAACAGCCCGCGGATCTTTTTGGTCTCGAGGCTGTGTTTAAGCTCGGTAGGATCGATAAAATCGTACTCGATCGCATATCCGGGGCGGACGATTTTAGCATTTTCAAAGCCCCTGATCGTGCGCAGAAACGCAATCTGCACGTCGTAAGGAAGGCTCGTAGAAAGGCCGTTTACGTAATACTCCGTAGCCTCGCGCGTCTGCGGCTCGACGAAGACGTGGTGGCGGTCGCGATTTGGAAATTCATAAATTTTAGTCTCGATGCTAGGGCAGTAGCGCGGGCCGGTGCTTGAAATCTGTCCCGTAAACATCGGTGCGCGAGCGAAATTTTCGCGGATGATCTCGTGCGTGCGCTCGTTCGTATAAGCGATGAAGCAGGCAAGCTGCTTCGGCGCGAAATTTTTGCTGCGAAAGCTGAAAGGGCGCGGATCCGCGTCGCCGTCTTGGCGCTCAAGCACGCTAAAATCGATCGTTTTAGCATCGATCCTCGGGCAGGTGCCCGTCTTTAGCCGCCCCATTTGCAGCCCTAGACTCCGTAGCGATTCGGCTAGCTCAACGCTTGCTAGCTCGCCCACGCGCCCCGCTTGCAGCTTGTTTTCGCCCACGTGAATTAGCCCGTTTAAAAAGGTGCCGGCGGTGATTATCAGATGCTCGGTCTCATAAACATTGCCAAGATGGGTCTTAACGCCGCAAATGCGCAGAACGCCATCCTGCTCGCAGGTTAAAATTTCGCTCGCGATCTCCTGACTTATGTCTAGCCCCTGCGTGTTTAGCAGCAAATTCCGCATGTAGATGCGGTATTCATCCATATCGATCTGAGCGCGTGAGCCTCGCACGGCGGGGCCCTTGCTCTCGTTTAAAATTCTAAACTGCAGCCCGCATGCATCCGCCGCAAGCCCCATCTGACCGCCCAGCGCGTCGATCTCCTTTACCAAATGTCCCTTTGCAAGGCCGCCAATTGCAGGGTTACAGCTCGCAGCGCCGATCTGCTCGGCTAAGATCGTAATTAGCAGCGTCTTTGCGCCCATTTTTGCGGCGGCTAAGCTTGCCTCGATACCCGCGTGCCCGCCGCCCACAACGATAACGTCGTATTTCATTTTTTGCCTTTAAATTTAAAGCCGCAATTTTAGCCAAAATAAAATTTCAAAACGATAAATCGCGCGCGGATGTCGCAGGTAGCGGCTCGCTATGTATTTTTCATACGCGTAAAATTTTACTGCGCCGCAACTTTGAAGCGAGTTTAATTTGCTCCGTCGCATAAGCAGAATGCGGACGAGCCGTCCGTAAAAATCGCGGTGCAAAAGCGGCGCGCAAAGGGCGTAAAATTCCGCACAAAATTCCTGCGCCTAAATTTCACGCGCGAGCTTTGCTTTAAATTTCGCATTGTATAATTACGCATTTTTTCAAAAAGGATGAATGCTGATAGATAAAGCTTATGTTTGCGCGCTAAAAGATCGCGTGATAGGCGGCTGCGAGATTGCAAAGCAGCAGGCGCTAGAGCTGGCGCGATGCGAGGATTTGGGCGCGCTTTTTGCGGCGGCGGATGAGATCAGGCGCGAGTTTTGCGGCGATAAATTTAATCTCTGCACGATCATAAACGTAAAATCGGGGCGCTGTAGCGAGGACTGCAAATACTGCGCGCAGTCGGCGCATTTTAACACGGGCTGCGAGATTTACGGAATTTTGGGCGAACAGCAGGTGCTAAGCACCGCGCTTGCAAACGAAGCCGAACAGACGCATCGCTTCTCGCTCGTCGCCAGCGGGCGCGGAATTTCTCAAAAAAGCTCCGATCTAGGGGCATACTGCGAGATCTATGAGCGGCTGCGGAGCGAAACGCGGCTGCATCTGTGCGCCTCGCTAGGGATCGCTTCAAAGCCCGCGCTGGCGCTGCTTAAAGCTAGCGGCGTGCAGACCTATCATCACAATCTCGAGACTTCGCGAAAATTTTATCCGCAGATCTGCACGACGCACAGCTACGACGACCGCATCCAAACGATACAAAACTGCCGTGCCGTAGGGCTTGACGTATGTAGCGGCGGAATTTTCGGGCTGGGCGAGGGCATGGAGGATCGCATCGATATGGCGCTACAGCTGCGAGAGCTGGGCGTTAGCTCCGTGCCGATCAATATCCTGACCCCTATCAAGGGCACTCCGCTGCAAAACGCCGCGCCGCTGGCGCACGATGAAATTTTAAAATCGATCGCGATCTACCGCTTCATCTTGCCGCGCGCGTATCTGCGCTTCGCAGGCGGCAGACGGAATTTAGGCGAGCACGTGCGCACGGCGCTTGGATGCGGCATCAACTCGGCGCTTACGGGCAATTTCCTAACCACCACCGGCGATAGCATCGCAAGCGACAA
>NZ_CALIBH010000282.1 GCF_938045775.1 uncultured Campylobacter sp. | reverse complement strand
CGCAATTATAGCATTTTTAGCTTATTTTGGCTTTTAAGGCGCGCCGTGATACAATTTCGCTAGATTTTTTATATTAAATTTACGGGATAAAATTTTATGATCAGATACATCGCGTTGCTTCACCATTCACGCAACTACCGACTGCTCTTTTCGGCGGGTTTTATATGTATGTTCGGCTTGTGGTTTTCGGTCGTTGGGATCGCTACGCTGCTGATTGAGCTTGGCGCGCCGGTGTGGGCGATTACGGCGGTGGGCGTCGTTTCGTTCGTGCCGAACATCTTTTTGGCGCCCATCAACGGCATCATCGTGGATAAATTTCAACCAAAGCCGCTGATGACGGCGATGTTCATAACCGAGATGATCAGTATTTTCATGCTGATTTTTATCGATAGTTTGGATTATTTGTGGCTGCTACTTTTGATCGTGGTCGTGCGCAGCGTCGCAGGCACGCTGTTTTTCCAAACCGAATCATCTACGCTGCCGAAATTTCTAAGTCGCCCCTATCTCAAGCTTGCCAACGAGATGACGGGCATTATTTGGACGATCACATATACTTTCGGCATGGCGAGCGCGGGTATTTTTATCCACTATTTCGGCGTGCGAGCGGCGTTTATTTTGGATTTTTGTTTATACGTTTTTTCGTTTTTTATCCTGCTGCGGCTAAATTTTAAAGACCTTGCAAGAAACGCGCCAGGACCCGTGTTTAAGATGCTAAAGGAGGGCTTTTCTTACCTGCGCTCGCATCCTTTGGTGGTGCATCTCATCGTCCTTCACGCCTTCGTCGCCGTCACCACTTACGACAATCTCATCGCGCTTCTTGCGAAGTATAAATACAAAGAAATTTTAAGCGCCTCGCTAGTCATCGGGCTTATGAATATGTCGCGCTCGGCAGCTGCGTTTTTCGGACAGATATGGCTAAGCAAGATCGTGAATAAACATACGTTTTTTTGGCTATTGCTGGGGCAGTTTGCGGGCATCGCGCTGTGGGCGGTGCTAGAGTTTAACTACTGGCTTTCGTTTGCGGGCATGATCGCAGCGGGATTTTTTATCACGACGGTGTGGTCGTATTCTTTTACGCAGCTGCAAAGCCACGTCGATAGGGAGTTTTTCGGGCGCGTTATCGCCTACAACGACATGGCGTATTTCATCGTCGCGACGCTCGTGTCGGCTGCGATCGGATTTTTTTTCGAGCTTGGATTTTCGCTTTCGCAAATCACCTTCGGCATGGGCTTTATGTTTGCAATCGCGGCGTTTTATTATAAATTTTTGATCTACGAAAAAATTTAAAATTTTAAAGCTATCTTTTTGGCGCGATCTCGGGACGGAAAATAGCAAATATAAATAAAAAGCTCATCGCCGCGAAAAACACCCAGATAAAGCCGTTTGCGCCTAAAAATTTCATCATCGCGCCGATTATCAAAGGCGAACAGAGCGACGCGCTCGAATAGATAAAAAGCATCGCCGCCGAAATTTGCACACGAGATGCGCCCTCGCCGGTGATGGAGTCGTTTGCGCGCGCGATGGCGAGCGAATACAAAGGAAAGGCGCCAAATCCCAACATCAACGCAAGTGCGCACGTTAGGATGAAGCTTTTAGCAAAAAATAGCGCCGCGCAGGAAGTAAGGCCCACGACGCAAACTATCATTATGGCGCGTTTGCGACCAAACTTATCTGAAATAGTGCCACAGACGAGCTGTGCTAAGAAGCCTCCTGCCATCGCCGATCCCATAAATGCGCCCACCGAGCCCACTCCAAGCCCTGCGCTTAGCACGAAAACGCTCGCCATCGAAAAAAAGCCGTTAATCAAAATGCCCGCGCAAACCACCGTCGCAAACGCAAGCGGCGGCACGATCGAAATTTGCGGCATCGAGATGCGCATGCGAGCGGGAACTCTGGGAGGGTTGAAGCGGATTAAATTTACCGGCAGCAGCGCTAGGATGATGAAAAATGCGCTTAGCACGAAGACCTTCATCGTTCCGAAATTTAGCGCTAAAATTGCAACTCCTATCGCAAACGCGCCGTAAAAAACCGCTTCGTAGATCGCGAGCACGCGGGAGCGGATAGCGTTTGTGATCTTTGAGTTTATCCAGCTTTCGATTATCATCAAAAGCGCGTAATAACAAAAGCCCAAAATGAAGCGTAAAATTGCCCAATACACGAGGTTTGAGCCTAGATCGTGCAGCATTGCAGCAATTCCGAAAAGCGCCGTAAAGACCGCGTATGCCCGCACGTACGAGAGCGCGCCGATTATCGAAGGCACGAAAAAGCCGCTAAAGATCGCACCTAAAAAGAAAAACGCCGAAATCGCTCCGATCTCAAGCTCGCTGTGGCCGGATTCTTTTAGCATGATGCCCGCGCTTGCGATGACTAGCGCGTCGCCGATAAACATAAAGAAAATCCCCAGGAATAGGGGGCTTAGCGAGCGTGCCGCGCGCATAGATTCAAACAATGACTTTCCCTTGGAATTAAATTTGACGTATTGTAGCCTTTTATTGATTAAAGCTCGGTTTTTGTGTAAAAAAATATTTGAAAAATTTCGATTCGGATAGAGATTTTAAAAAGATGCGAAAATTTATAAAGGAAAATAAAGCCAAAATTTTATTGCAGATGCCTAAGATCAGGTGCAGGTAACGCGCCGAAAAGCCTAGTGTGCGATAAAATTTTACCGCAGCGGTTTTAAAACGGCGCGAGCGTTTAAATTTAGAGACGAGCCGCAACGAAGCGCTAAAAATTTAAGATAAATTTTAATTCAAGCATTAAAGCTCTAGCGGTCGTGCCTCGTCGCACCAAAGAGTCGAGTTTTATTGAAAAGCCCTGCGGCCGAAGCGGCGATCCGCGCGGCTAAATTTCAAAGTAAAATTTCAATCTTTGCGGATAAATTTATGCGACTTGCTTCAAAGCTAAAATTTCAAAATTTCATAGAGCAAAACCGGGGCGCAAAAGGCGCAGAATTTCATCGCTAAAGCTTGGGCACCATTTAGCCGTTTTGCATGATCCCCTTTAGACTGCGATACTCCTCGCATTCGCCCATTAGCTTCGCGTCGGTGCCGATAGCAAGTATTCGGCCGTTTTTCATCACGGCGATATTATCGGCGCGCTCGATCGTGGAGAGGCGGTGAGCGATTACAAAGACGATTTTGCTTTGTTTGATCTTTTCGATGACGTTTGAGATCTCCTTTTCACTTGCGTTATCCAGCGCCGAAGTCGCCTCGTCGAATATTAAAATTTGCGGGTCTTTATACAGTGCGCGCGCGATGGCGATACGCTGGCGCTGTCCGCCGCTAAGATTTGCGCCGAACTCGCTAAGCACGGTGTAAATTCCATCTTTCATCGAGCTTACGAACTCATAGGCGTTGGCTAGCTTGAGCGCCTCTATTACGCGCTGCTCGTTAAATTCCGCGCCGTAACTTACGTTTTGCGCGATCGTGTCGTTAAAAATATAGACGCGCTGGCTTACGAGACCGATATTTTCGCGCAGGCTAGGGATGCTAAACTCGCCGATCTCGTCGTTGCCGTTGAATAAAATTTTACCGCTGCTCGCGTCGTAAAAGCGCATCAGAAGGTTCACGACCGAGCTTTTGCCGCCGCCGCTGTTTCCGACGAGCGCTAAAATTTCGCCCTTTTTGACGCTGAAGCTTATGTCTTTCAGCACCGCCTTGTCGCCGTAGTTTAGCGACACGTCGCAAAAGCTCACCGAGCCGATCTCGCCCATCTGCTTTCCGCCTCCTACGATCGTAGGCTCCAAATCTATGAGCTCAAACGTCCGCTCGCTCGCCGCGATGGCGTCTTGCATATTGTTATAGAGCGAGGAGACCTTTTTTATTGGCGTGTAGACCATAAAAAGCGCCGTAAGGAAGCTGAAAAAGCTGCCGATGCTCATCTGACCTGCGATAACCTCCTGTCCTCCGACGATGATCACCACGGCGATGCCCACGGCGCCCAGCATCTCCATGATCGGGCTTACCAGACATGTCGTTACGACCGCCTTTAAATTTAGACCGAAAAATTTCTTGTTTTCGGCGTTAAATTTCTCCACTTCAAAGCTCTCGGCGTTGCTTGCCTTGACGATTTCGATGTTGGAGTAAATTTGACTGAGCGCCGAGGAGATATCGGAGGTTTTTTCTTGAGACTCGCGCGAAATTTTTTTCATCCGCTTTGCAAGGCGTGAGAGCGGATATATCGCGCACGGAAAGACCACGAGCGCGAAAAACGAAAGCTTTGGGCTCTGATAGATCACGACGCCCAAAAGCCCCAAAATCGTAATGATCTGCGTGAAAAAATCGGGGATCATGTTTGAAACCACGACGCGGATACGCTCGATGTCGTTGATCGTGCGGCTGATGAGCTCGCCCGTGCGGAAGCGGTTGAAAAAATCCACGTCCAGCCGCACGAGGCTTGCGACGAGCCTATCGCGGAAGCGGCGCACCGTGTCTTGACCGATGAAGGCGGTGAAGTAGTTTTGCATAAACGCGCCGCCGCTTTTCATCGCAAAAACCACGATGATCGCGATCGGAAGCGTGTAGAGATACGGCTCGTTTTTTTCGACGAAAATTTTATTTAAAACGGGCTCGACCAGCTTCGCGCTCGCAGCAGTCGCCACGCTCGTCATCACCATACCCAAAATCGCCAATGCAAACTGCGGCTTGTAATCCCCAAAATAGGGCTTAAAGCGCGATAGTAAAGTTTTAAAGCTGTTCAAATACAATCCTTTTTTATAAAATTTTTAAAATTTGAATCCAAAATTTCTGAAATTTCAAAATTCTTGAAATTTTAGAATTTAGGCCGCGAGGCAGCACAAAATTTGCGCGACGGCGCTGGGCTAATTTGCGCTTCGCAAGCTCACTAAATCAACTCGCTCGCATGCGGCGACCGTGCGGGCGACGCCGAGATTTAGCTTTTTTGTTTGCCGCTTTTAAAGCGTAAAGCGCTTTAAAATGGCTTTTGCGCATCACAGAGTAATTTTTACATTACCATTTTTAAAGCGTAAAGAGCCTTAAAAGCGAGCGAGTTTTTATTTATCGCGATCTTGCGCGCTTTTGTACGCCATAAGCGTTAAATACTTTGAGGCGCCATAAAGCGTTATAAAGTGCCGTTATACATCGCATGTATCGCGACTTCACAATGGCGCGCCGCATTGCTCTTTCGCACACCGCGCTACCGAATGAAAATCGCGGCCTGCCTTGTGGTTTTGCCGCTGCATCAGCCGTTATCACCAAATGAAATCGCGACTTTCATCGCTGCGTGCACCCGCGTACAATATCGCTATAAAAATCGCGCCAAAATTTGCACGTCACCACAGCATGTTCCACTGCACCTAGTCGCGTTAAAATTTACGCACAGGCTGCCGCAGCGCCACCGCTGTACCGCGCTATATCGCACCGCCACATCGCCTATTGCCAATAAAACGCGGTAAATACGCGCAGACACCGTAGCGTTACTTCATTTTGCCGCGATATATCGCGCCGCCGTATCAGCTGCGCCGACGAATGAAAATAGCGATCCACCTTGCGCTTCTGTCGCCGTGTCATGCTGCACATCGCATCACTCCTGCGCCACACCACCAAATAAAATCACGCCGCCGTATCGAAATGCGCAGATAAAAATCACGCTAAAAATTTATGCGTGAATTAGCGTTCGGACTTACGTCTCGCATAGTAAAAATCACAAAATTTAGCGTAAAATTTTACGCTAAATTTTACGTTCTACTCCGCTGCGACCTCCCAAACGGTGCCGCCAGCCGTATCCATCACTTCGATCTTCATATCCGTAAGGCGCGCCCTGATGGCATCCGCGCTCGCAAAGTCCTTTTCCGCCTTTGCCTGTGCGCGCTGTTTTATCAGCTCCTCGATCTGCGCCCTTTGCTGCTCGCTCACGCCGAAGCGAAAGTATTCGGTCTCATCCTCATATAAAATTCCAAGCGTCTGCTTCGCAAATTCTAAATTTGCGGCGATCTGAGCCTTTAGCGCCTTGTCTTTCGGCGCTCGATCGAGCGCTTCATTCGCGCTTGCTACGAAGTTACCTAGCACCGCAAGCGCGCCTGAGGTGTTAAGATCGTCGCTTAAAAACTCCATCATCTCTGATCTAAATTTAGCCTCCGCAGCAGGCAGCTCGGACGTGGAATTTTGCCCCGCAGCGGGAGCTAAAACGTCACGGACACGCTTTTTAAGGCGGTAAATTTTATCGAGCCTCTTTTTGCTCGCAAGCAGATCGGCTATCGAATAATTAAAATTTGCCCTGTAATGCGAGCTTAAAAGATAAAATCTCAGCGCCTCGCCCGGTGCGATTTTTAGGGCGTCTTTTACGAAAAACGAGTTGCCCAGGCTCTTGCTCATCTTTTCGTTATTTACCTGCACGAAGCCGTTGTGAAGCCAGTATTTGCTTAGCGCTCTATGGCGGGCGCAGCGGCACTGCGCGGCTTCGTTTTCGTGATGCGGGAAGAGCAGATCGGCGCCGCCTGCGTGAATGTCGATGCAAAAATGCGGATCGCCGCTATCAAGGTGCGCCAAAATCATCGCGACGCACTCGCTGTGCCAGCCGGGGCGCCCTTTGCCAAACGGGCTATCGAACCAATTCTCGTCAAATTTCCACAGCACGAAGTCCTTCTCGTCGTGCTTAGCATCGTTTGAGGCGACGCGGGCGATGTTTTTGCCGGCGCCCTCTTTTTTGCCGCTAAGGCTTAGGTAATCCCCGTCCTTGCGCGTGTCGAAGTAGATGCCGTCACCTGCGATCTCGTAGGCAAAGCCTTTTTGAAGAAGTGAAGATATGAGCTCGCAGATCGCGGCGATATTTTCGGTCGCTTTGGGCGAAATGCTCGCGTCCGCGACGTTTAGCGCGCTCATATCCTGCAAATATCTGCTGGTATAAAGCTCCGTGATCTCCCCCAGACTCTTGCCGGTTTCCGCCATCTTTTTTAAAATTTTATCGTCGATGTCGGTGAAATTTCGCGCAAATTTTACCTCATAGCCCTCCGCTTGCAGCACGCGGCGCAGCAGATCGAAGCTCACGGCGCTTTTTGCGTGCCCCAAATGCGCGTCGTCATAGACGGTCGGACCGCAGGCGTAAATGCGCGCCAACCCCTCGCTAATGGGCTTAAAAGGGAGCTTCTTTTTGCTCAAACTATCATAAATTACCATAATACAAGCCTTTTAAAATGTATAAAATCGCCGCTTCGCCCGCACAAAGCGCCGCGATCGCAATAATTTTTTTTGCGCGGATTATAGCCAAAAAGTTATTAAATCCAAAAAAATAGAGATTAAAGCCGAGCAGAAACGCCCCCGTTATCGTGCTTGCAAACGCAAGCCCCACCGCTCCGAAGGGTTTAAAAAACATCGCGCACAAAGCGACGTTTATAAAGACGCACCAGATCGAAATTTTTGCGCTTAGTTTCTGCTTCATATTCGCATACAGCCAGTGCGAAAAAATCCTAGATAGCCCGAACGGCACGAGCCCCACCATATACGCGCCGAGAACTGCGGCACATTCGATGGAATTTTGGCGGGTAAATTCTCCGCGCTCAAATAGCAGCTGCGTGATCTCGTTTCGCAGCATCACGCCGCCTATCGCAGAGAGCCCGAGCAGCGCCAAAAGGAAGTAAAATCCGCGCTCCACAAGCGCCAGAGCCTGTGCGTCGTCGTGAGCTTTTACAAATTTGCTCATGCGCGGAAAGATCGCCGTGCTAAGCGCGATCGCAAAAAGCGCGAGCGGCAGCTGAAATATGCGGTTGGCGTAGTATAGATAGCTGATACTACCGCTAGCAAGGAAGCTCGCAAAGAAGGTATCTATAAACGAGCTTAGCTGAAGCGCCGATGCACCGAGCACGCCCGCGAAAAAATTTTTATAAAAGCCCTGAGTTTGCGGCTTATCACCCCGCGCAAGCCGTGCAAAGCCGCCCGTTAAGACGCGTAGCATGCCGGTGAACTTCAGCGCATAAACGTGCACCGCAAGCTGTAAAAGCCCGCCCGCTACGACGCCGAAGCTAAGATAGAGCACCGCCGTGGCGCCGTCTTTGCCGCGAGCTAGCAGAAGCGCCGCGATCATCGCTAAATTTAGAAGTGCGGTCGAAAACGCCGTCGTAGCGAAGTGGTCGCGATACTGAAGCAGCGAAGCAAAGAGCGTAACGACGAAGATAAATGTGAGGTAGAAAAAATTTATCCGCACGTACGGCACCGCAAGACTGATCTGCTCGGCGCTAAATCCGTATGCCAAAACCTTAGTAAAAACGGGTGCGGCAAGCAGCACGAGCGCCGTTAAAAGCGCGATGAAAATGCTAAATTTAATAAGTACCGAGGCTGCAAAAATTCCTTTTTTACGCGCGGCTGTAAAACTAGGCAAAAACGCCTGCGTAAAGGCTCCCTCGCCGAAGAGTCTGCGGAAAAGATTGGGCAGTTTAAACGCTACGAAAAACAGATCGCTGTAAATTCCCGCGCCCAAAACCGATGCGGTAAGCAGGTCGCGCACGAAGCCCAAAACCCGCGAAACCAGCGTGCCTGCGCTATTTGTAAAAAAGCCTCTGAGCATAAATCTCCATTAAATTTTATAAAATGCCAAGGTTGATTATATTATAATTTCCCCTATTTTTTGATTTTGGAGAGAAATTTTTGCGGAATTTAGCCTTTTCGCTCGAAAGCTCGGGCGGGAAAAACACCTTATCGCTACGCGGGCAGTGGAACTATAAAAGCTCGCGCTCCCAGCTACTTGCACTAAAAAAAGCGGTAAAAAATTTAAACGAGCTGGAGCTAAGCTTAAGCGAAATTTCAAATTTAGACTACTTCATGGCGCTGATGATCAAAAACGCCCTTGCCGGCAAGCGGGTTAGCCTTGTGGAGGATAGCAGCAAAGCCGCCAAAATTTTAAGCTTTATGGATGATAAAACGATCGATTTTAGCTACGTACCCGAGTCTCGCAGGCTAAATTTTTTAGCGCAGATCGGACTTTATTGCCATCTTGGAATTCTAGGCTTGCTAAGCCTTGCTGGCTTTTTGGGCGAGTTTTTCTCCAAACTTACGGCTTTTATAATTCATCCGATGAAATTCCGCTTCAAAGAAACCGTAAATTTCATCAAAGATAGCGGCATAGACGCGCTTTTCATAGTCTCACTGACGGCATTTTTGATCGGTATCGTGCTTGCTTACATAGGCTCGGATATGCTTTCTAAATTTGGTGCCAGCATCTATATCATCGATATAATGGGCGCTTTGACGCTTCGTGAGGTAGCGCCTCTTATCGCTGCTATTGTTATCGCAGGTCGCTCGGCTTCGAGCTTTACGGCGCAGATCGGCGTGATGAAGATCACCGAAGAGATCGATGCGATGAGGACGATGGGCTTTGATCCGTTTTATTTTCTTGCGATGCCGCGCATTATCGCGATGGTACTAATCATGCCGCTAGTCATTTTTATCGCAGACGGCGTGAGTATCCTTGCGCAGATGATCGTGTGTGACGCGTATTTAGACATAGCCTTTAGCGATTATTTGGATAGATTTAAGGCTTCTGTAGAGCTTAGGCATTTTTTAGTAGGTATGATTAAAGCGCCGTTTTTCGGGGCATTTATCGCTATCATCGGCTGCATGCGGGGTTTCGAGGTCAAAGGAAATACCCAAAGCATCGGCGAATACACTACCATTAGCGTCGTAAACGCGATATTTTGGGTCATTGCGATCGACGCGGTATTTGCAGTTTTGTTTTCGGAAATCGGGCTATGAGCGAGCAAATGCAATCCAGCGAAAGCGCTAAAATTATAGTCGCGCGCGACGTTACTACCGCGTACGGATCGCGCGTTATGCACGATTGCGTAAGCTTTAGCGTCAAAAAGGGCGAAATTTACGGCTTCCTAGGCGGCAGCGGCAGCGGCAAAACGACGTTAATGAAAACGCTCATATTTTTAAAGCATCCGCAAAGCGGCGAGATTAAAATTTTCGGGCGCGATATTTGGCGCGCAAGCGAAGCAGAGCAAAACGAGATCCGCCTAAAATGCGGCGTGATGTTTCAGTTCGGTGCGCTTTACAGCTCAATGAGCGTGCTCGAAAACGTAGGCGTGCTGCTTCGCGAATACTCTAAATTTAGCGAGCGCGAGATAGATGAGCTATCGATGTTTTGGA
>NZ_CALIBH010000281.1 GCF_938045775.1 uncultured Campylobacter sp. | reverse complement strand
GTAAGCTTTGCCGTTTAATTTTATCTGCATTTTGATCCTAAATTTTATCTTTTTGCCGTTTAAATTTATCGCGCAAATTTGGATTTACGCGCGGCGCCTCATATCTACGCAAACATAGCGTGCATTTATGCGGTATTGCGGCGCGATCGCGATAAGAGATCTACACAGCTACGACGCACCGCACAAACGCTTGGCACGAGCTGCGGCGCAAGCGGAGCGTACCAAGCGCATCGCACGCGATTTTAATCTACAAATTTCATCGTGCTTTTAACGCGTAATGTTTTGGCTTTGCGAATTGCATTCGACTAATACGGCGCCGTCGTAGAGCCTCTGTACGAAATACACAGCGCAAGCCAAATCCGCTAAATTTAGCGCATTAACCCAGCTTATCGGTTAAATTTAAAGTCGAGAAGCGCTAGAGCGATCCGCCGAATTTAAAAGCTGCTAAACGCCCGAATAAATCCGCGCTGCGGCTAAATTTAAAATTTCAAGCCGAACCGACGAAAAAAAGCGGTACGTCGTAGCATACGTCGTAATGTGCATGGCGGCAGAGATCTCGGGGTAAATTTTAAACCCCACGCCCAAATCTCACAACTTCGGCGTAAATTTTAATGCTCCCGCGCTCAAGCTTGCGGCGCCGACGCAGTTTACAGCTCCACACCCAACCGCCGCAGCCGGCGACGCAAATTAACGTTCCGCTGCTGCAATAAAAATTTAAACTCTATCGCCAAGGAGCGAATTTTAAAACTCCTGCGTTCGGCCGCCGCGGGTTCGCTCGCGAAATTTAAAAGCTCTCCGCAGGCGCCGAGCTACCGCGGCTTCCTCATAAATTTAAAAATCCAAACGCTGCCGTGTCGCTACGCCATGTCGCCGTATCGCTTAAAATTTTAACGACGCGTGCGCAAATTTTAAGCCCCGGCCGCTGTGTCGCCGTACCATTTAAAATTTAGCGGCCTCCGCGCGGATTTAAACCTCGGTCGCCGCAATTTTAACATAACCCAAAGCTCCGACCTCAGCCGCCGCCTACAAACTCGACGATTTCGTATTTTTTGCCGCTTGAGATCTGCGTGCGCTCCCACGCCTCTTTTTTTAAAATTTCGCCGTCGCGTTCTAGCGCTACTAGGCGCAGATCGTGTCCGCGCCGGCGTAGAAACTCGCTCACGCTCATATCCTGCGCCAGCTGCAGCCGCTCGCCGTTTACGCAGATCTCAATCATCGCTTGCCCCCAAGCTCTCGCGATACTCCTCGTAAGTGCCCCTAAAATCGACGATTTCACCGCCTCCTTTGAGGTGCAAAATTCTATTTGCAAACGCGTCGATGAGCTCGCGGTCGTGGCTCACGCAGATCGCGCAGCCCGCGAAGTTATACAGCGCTTCGCCAAGCGCGATGATCGCTTCAAGATCAAGGTGGTTGTTGGGCTCGTCGAGCACCAGCAGGTTCGGGCGTTGCAGCATTAGCTTGCTTAGCATCACGCGGTGTTTCTCGCCGCCGCTTAGGCTGCCCACACTTTTCTCCTGCTCCGCGCCGCTAAAAAGCATACGTCCAAGGCATTTGCGAATTTCATCAAGATCCCTATTTTGCGGGCTTTGTAGATATTCGTAGAGCTTGAGCTCGCCTGAAATTTTATTATTCGTATCCTGCGCGAAGTACCCGGGCTCGATCGTGGCGCCCATGTGAACCTTGCCGCGCTGCGGCGCGAGCTCGCCCATGATGATCTTGCAAAGCGTGCTTTTGCCCACGCCGTTTCGCCCGATGATCGCGATCTTATCGCCGTGAGCGAGCTTGAGGTTGAAATTTTTCAGAATTTCAACCTCGCCGAAACTCATATCCACGCCGCTTAGCTCTAAAATTTCATTACCGATCTCGCGCGCGGGCTTGAATAAAATGCTAGGCTCCCTGCGCGAAGAGGTCGCAAGCTCGCTAAGATCGAGTTTGTCGAGCTGTTTTTGACGGCTCGTGGCCTGCTTGGCCTTGCTTGCGTTGGCGCTGAAGCGAGCGATAAATTTTTCAAGCTCCGCCTTTTCTTTGAGCTTTTTCTCGCGCTCGAACTGCGCCTGTTTGGCGATGAGATTGGACGCGATGAACCAGTCGTCGTAATTGCCGCTAAATTCGCGTACCCGCCTAAAATCCACGTCGAGGATGTCCGTGCAGACGCGGTTTAAAAAGTGGCGGTCGTGGCTGATGACCACGAGCGTGCCCGTGTGGCGATTTAGCTCAAACTCGAGCCACGAAATGGCGTCGATATCGAGGTTGTTCGTAGGCTCGTCCAAAAACAGCACGTCGGGGCGAGGGAAGAGCACCTGCGCGAGAAGAACCTTAAATTTATCGCTCGTCTCGATCTCGCTCATCTTTTTATCAAAGTCGTTCAGCCCCAGCGAACTTAAAATTTTCTCGATCCGCGTTTCGTACTCGTAAGCAGGATCCTCCTCGGCGCAGATCATCTCGAGCTCGCCGAGGCGCTCGTTTATCTCATCGTTAAACTCGCCCGCTTCGTAAAGCTGCGTCTTTTCGCGCACGGCGTCATAGAGGCGCTTGTTGCCGTAAAGCACGGCGTCTTTGACACTGAAGCTTTCAAAGGCGAATTGATCCTGCCCCAAAACGCCGATTTTAAGCCCGCTTTGTATTAAAATTTCGCCGCTGCTTGCTTCGATCTGTCCGCTTAAAATTTTAAGTAGCGTCGATTTGCCCGCGCCGTTTGCGCCGATGAGGCCGTAGCGCCTGCCCTTATCGAGGCTTAAATTTACGTTTTCAAAAAGCAGCTGTTTGCCAAAGCGCATCGTAAGATCTTTGATTTCAACCATATTTTTCCTTTTAAATTTCTCTTTGCGTTGCCTTGTGCGCGGGCTTCTGCTAGGTTTTGCGCGCAAATTTCATCTCGCGGTTTATTGCAGCTTTTGCGCCGTGGCAAACCGCGATAAATTTCTCCTATTGTAGCTTAAAATTCTGAAATTTCGCCGAAGAGGCGCGAGCCGGCGCGATTAAATTTAAACCGCTAGAGCAATTTAAATTTTAGCCGCTGTAATCGCTATCGCGAGTGATGATGAGCGTGTAGTTCGGATACGCGGCGCGCACCTGCTTGCAAACCGCGCGAAACGTCGCCTCCATATCGGGCGCTGCGAAATCGACGATAACGTCGAAGCTGATCGAGCGCTTTTCCTCGTCGAGATAAAATCCATGTATCTGCGAAACGAACTCGTGCGATAGCGCCATCTGCTTGATATGCTCGTAGATCTCGGCGGCGCGCGGATCGTTCCTGTTAAACGCGTAAATTCCTACGGTGTCTAGGATGATATTAAATTTCGCAAAAACGGCGTTTTGGATGCGGCGCGTAAGAGCGTCGATCTGCGCTGCGGTCGTGTCCTCTGCGACCTCGATGTGGATGCTGCCGACCATCTTATCGGGTCCATAGTCATGAAACATCAGATCGTATGCGCCGATGACGCCCTCAAAGCCGCGCACGACGTCGTAAATTTCATTCGTAAGCTTCAAGCTCGGGCGCGAACCCAAAAGCTTGCTGATCGTATCGCGCAGAATTTCATACGCCGTTTTGATTAGAAGAGCCGAAATTATCGCACCCAGATACGCCTCCAAGCTCAGCCTGAAAATAAGCGAAATCAAAGCCGCTACGAGAGTGGCTAACGACACGAGCGCATCGTATTTGGCGTCCACGCCGCTAGCGATGAGCGAGTCGGAATTTACGCGCTCGCCCGTCTTTTGCGTATAGAGCCCCAAGCTAAATTTCGCCGCGACCGCTACGGCGATGATGACGAGCGAAACCGCATTATAATTCGCCGCTTGCGGATGGATGATCTTTTTGATCGATTCGACGAGCGAGACGCCGCCGGTGTAGAGGATGATGACGGCGATTACGATCGCGCTTAGATACTCGATCCTGCCGTGTCCGAAGGGGTGCGCGCGATCGGGCTGCTTGCTAGCAAGATGCACGCCCACGATCGTGATGACGGATGAAAGTGCGTCGCTTAGGTTGTTTACGGCGTCCAGCACGATCGCGATCGAGCCAGAAATCAGCCCCACGACGCCCTTAAATGCCGCTAAAATTACATTTGAAATGATACCGATCGCACCGGTGCGAATGATGATTTTATCTCTGCTATACGCCGCTTGAGGCACTTCCATTATCTCTCCTTTGAAATTTTACTCTAAGCCGCAATCGCTGTGCGTGTAGGTCAGATCGGCGATTTTTTCGCCGCTTTGCAGAAATTCTCGTACGCCTATGCGCTTTAGACCGCCCGCTTTCATCATCGCGCAGACGTCCTTTTGCCTGTTGGCGCGCAAAATGCTTTCAAAATTTTGCTTGATTTTGGGATCTACTTTGTCCCAAATTTCATTTTTTAGAATCGTGGGAATTACAAATTTATCGCCCTCGCATGTAGCCGCGCTCAACTCTATATTTTTAGTCGCGGGGTGACTGTGCCCATTTACGGTGTCCGCCAAAGCCTTGCAGCGCTCGGCATCGGCATCTCCCGCAAGCGCCGCGCTGCAGATAAATACGCCAAACAGGGCGAGTATAAATTTTTTCATTTTAACCTCCTAATTTTATTTGAAATCTATCATATTAAAATTTTAAATTCAATCTATTTTTAAAATTTAAGAACCCTCTGCGCGGCAAAAATCCGCTAGCCGCCAAAATTCCTTGCGTTAAATTAGTGGCATAAATTCCGCAAATCACCGCTAGAAAGTTTCTAAATCGCGGCAAAAATTCTTTAAATTCCGCGCGAAATTCTATGAGCTGAAATTTTTGCGACGTATCACATGCGCTCGCTCAAAGCGGCGTGCGGCGAGATCATCCGCATCTTTTTTAACTCGCCGTTTAAGTTATAGATTTAACGCAGTTTAAAAAAAGCTCCAGCCAATCCGCGCCCCCCGTTTAAATTTATAAATTTAATGCAGTTCCGCGTTGAGTTTGATCGCGCGCTTGCTAACGCTTGCCGTAATCTGCCCGCTTTGGCTATTTTGTCGGAAGTGCAGACCGCTAAGCCCGGCAAGCTCAAGCCCTTTATAAATTTCACGATCGAACGCAAAGCCCGCATTTAGCGCTGCTAGCGCTTCGCGATCCTTTTGCGCGATGAAAACCTTCGTACCCTCAAGTACCGCAATACCGGCATCCACGATGCAGCGATCACCGAGCGGAATGCCCGTTACGGAGTTTGCGCCCAGCAAGCAGTGCTTGCCGATGCTCACGGCATTGCCGTTGGTGCCGCTTAGCACGCCCAAAATCGATGCGCCACCGCCTATGTCGCTGCCCTCGCCCACGACGACGGAGCTGCTGACGCGCCCCTCGATCATAACGCTGCCGATCGTGCCTGCGTTGAAATTCACATACGCAGCGCCCGGCATCACGGTCGTACCCGCGGCGATATGCGCACCCAAACGCACCTTCGCGTCATCTAAAATCCGCACGTTTTGCGGCGGTACGACGTGACTTAGGTAGCGCGGAAATTTATCGATGCTGATTATGCGTGGATAGCGACCTTGCATTTTTAAAGAAATTTCGTTTTCACGCAGCCACCAAAGCTCGATCGGGCAGGCGTTCTCGTCCCATGCGACGTTCGGAAGCACGCTAAATGCGCCGTCTAGATTGAGTGTGCGCGGTTCGCAGAGATTTAGCGAAAGCGCGTAAAGCTTGAGATAGACGCTCTCGACGCTTTTTGGCGCGGCATCCTCAAAGATGAAGCTAGCACAAAAGCTCGCGTGCTCGTCCGATTTCATCGCCTCTTTAACCGCAAGCAGCACCTGCAAATTTTTGTGCGCGCCCTCTTTAGCGTCTGGCTGTAGAAATTTTAAAGCCTCGATCGCCTTTTTTAGGGCTTTATGCGTTAGCGGAAGGATGCACTCACTACCGCTAAAATCCACGACCTCGCCGCATTCGGTTAGAGCATGGATTAGCACTGCTGCGCTTACTAGCCCATCTTTAAAATTTACGTGCGCATAATTCACGCTTAGGCTTTTATGCCCCTCCGCACGCCCCTTAAATACGCGCCCGATCGCCCACATGATCGGATCGCGGTAGCCCTTTTTGGCGCGAACTTTATCCGCAAAAGCCTGAAGCTCGCTTAGGCTTTTAATCTCTTTCATATTTAATCCTTAATCGCAAAATTGCGCGGGAGTATAGCTAAATTTAATTTAAAAGGGGATTTGAAAAGGCGCATGAATGGAATTTAAAAGCGAAAACATGCACTTTTAAATTCTTAGTTGTTTTTCAAATTACTTTACTTCTTGATATTTTGTCTCGGGCTACTTATCTTGTTGTCGCTCTGGCGGAACAGGAATACTTACATCCTCGCTAGGGACTTTTTTTCTTATCGTTTGGTCACAAGCAACATCAATACCACCGCAATTGCTATCCGTACGATTAAATTCTACATAAGCATATTTGCCGTCGTCGAAAATTAGTTTGCCAATAACGGATTCGTTCTCATTTTTTAGATAAATTTCAACACGATCGGAAGCCAAACCACAAAATTTTAAAAAACTATCATAAGAATTTACAAAAGTACTTGGATAAAATATTAGAAAACTTACATATCCACATATAATAAGACTAAAAATAGTAGCTACAAACCAAATTTTCCTATCTTTTTCAATTTCAGATACATATTTTAAGCACCGCCGTAAAAAAGGTACTATTAATGATATGAATAGTATTATACCTACTATCCAATTACTCCAATATACAAAACGCACAAAAATATTTTCTTGGTTCGCAAAATATAGAACAATTCCCAGAAAAACAACAATAGTCCAAGCTAATATCATAAACAAATTTCTACTTTTTCTACTACTATCATCTTTGTGCAAACTATAATAGAGATACATTATAGTTGAACCAAATAATGCCAAAATAGTTAAAAAAATCAATAATGTAAAAAAGGCAAATAACAAAATATGATTCGCACTAAATATTTCGTATGTGAAAAACCCATAATACCGCATATAAGAAAAAATAAATCCAATAATGCCAATTAATGCAAATATGGATGTTATGAAAGAACATATCTTAAGCATTTGCGTTACTCTTTTTTCTACTAAGTCGCCTTTGGCTAGGGCGTTTTTTACATCAGTTTTATCTTCCGATTTATTGCTCTCAGAAGTACTTAGTGGCTCAATCTTATTTTCATCTTTATTATTCATTTTTTCCTCCAAATTTTAAATTTCATCCTACCTAAACACATCATCCATCGGTGTGCTTTCGCATTTCTTGCGGTCCGCTTCCACCGAGAGTAGGCGAGCTTTGCTTTCGTCTAAAATTTTTGGAGTGATAACAAGCCCCGGCAGATCTAAGGAATTTACGGCGTGCTTGCCGGCAAACGCCCCTAGGCCTCTGCCAAATATCCCGTTTACGCGCCCGTTCATATCATAAATCTCGCTTCCGTCGCAGTGAAAGACATTGCCGGAGATGCACTCGCATTTAAGCCCATCCGCAGCCTCCGTGTATCTGTAATCCTCGACGTAAAGCGCACCGCTTACGCCGCGGACGCTACTAATGGGATTGTAAATTAACACGGCTAGAATTTCATTCTTTTGCGGATTTGAGATCTCCCACTCCACGGCGCGATATGAGCTAAGCAGTAGCACGATGGGCTTATCGGATTTGGCTAAATTTAGCTTGACGCGATTATTCATCTGCGCGCTTTCGTAGATCGCGCCCAGCCACAGATCGTAGTCCTTATCCGCAGGGATCTTGGCTACGGCGTCCTTTTGACGATAAAAGGGCTCTACATCTTTAAAATCCACGAAAAGCTCGCTGGAATGCGCGTCATTTAAAAACCACGCTTCGATCTTGTGCTTGCCCTTGCTAAATTTATACGTAAGCGGGCGCTTTTGATTGCTCGACGTCCCGCCCAGCACGTCCGTGCCGTCTACCGCGATTACCAGCGTAGACCAGCCGTAATCTCCTAGCACCATCTTTTCGACATCTGCGTCGAAATTAAACTCACCGACCCAATACGCCATAAGATTTGGAGATGGAATTTCATGGAAGGAATTTCCCTCGTAATTGACGCTGATGCGATCGACGTTTTCAGAGAAAATCACCTTCTTAGGCTCATCTTTATTCAGATAAAACGCCAAAAACTTATCCTGCGGGATCTGCGCGTCCGCGGTAATCTCTTTCGCCCATTTTTGCATATTACTCTCTTGCGCGAACGCCGCAAATGTAAGCACCAAAATAATCAAAAACCTCATTACCGACCTTTCTTCTTTCGTATAAAAGTAAAATCCATAAACCTAAAAGTCCTAGGCTTAGAGATTTTGCCGATTTAGCTTCCTGCCTATACGAATGAAATTTCAACTGCTTAAATTTCAGCTGCGCGAAAAATTTCCTTCCGTAATCACTACAGATAAAATTCCATCCCAAATAAACTTTACAGAGGCTTTCGCAGATAAATTCCACCGCCACAAAGCCCGGCGAAATAAAATTTAAACTAGCGCAATGCTACGGCTATCACTAAAAGCTAGACGCGATAAAATTTCAAGCCTAAAATTCATCGCTAAAGCCCCATCTTAAAATTTTAAAACAAAGTTTTAGCGATAAATTTTGCATTTTGAAATTCTACGGCAAAGCTTTATGCTTAAAATTTTACATTTAAAACTCCAAGGCAGAATTCTACGGCAAATTTTACCTCGCTGAATTGCGCGTTTGGAATTTAATTTTCGCCGTTAAATTCTGCGCTTAGAATTTTATCTGAACCCTCACACAACGAAGCTTGGTAAAATTGTAGCTCGAAATTTCAAGCTTTAAAATTTAATGCTACAACCTCTGCACGAAATTCTATACACAAAAATTTTACTGGTGCCATAAAATTTCGCGGCAAAATCGCAGCGGAATTTTAACGCAGAATTTCGAGCTATAAAATTCGGCGCGAAATCCCAAGCCGCGAAACCCGCGTGAAATTTTACCCGCGAAATTTACGGGCAAAATTCTATGACGGATTGCATATCTGAATTTTGCGAGCATTATAAAATTTGCAGCGAAATTAGGCGTGAAATTCCAAACTATTAAATTCCACGTTGAATTTCAATCTGCAAAATTTACGAGAAATTCCACGCGAAATTTGACGCCGCACCCGCCAAAGCCCTAATTCGAGCAGGCGCTCTTGCCGTCCATCACCGGCTGGATCGCGGAGTTGTCCGCCAGCTCCTCGCGATCGATCTTTTCGATCTTTTCCCACAGCTTGCGCGCGGCATCTTCGTAGCGCTTCGCACTTAAAGAATCGGGCGCGTAGAAGCTTACCGGCTTGCCGCTGTCGCCGCCCTCTCGGATAGCGATCTCGATCGGGATCTCGCCGATTACTTCGGTGTTGTATCGCTGCGCCAGCTTTTGCGCGCCGCCGCGACCGAAGATATCGTACTCCTTGCCGTTATCCGGGCAGATGAAGCCGCTCATATTCTCGATAAGGCCTGCGATCGGGATGTGGAGCTTTTCAAACATATCAAGCCCGCGCGCGCTGTCGTCCAGCGCGACCGTCTGCGGCGTCGTGACGCACACGCCCGCCGTCACCGGCACGCTCTGAGCGAGCGTAAGCTGCGCATCGCCCGTACCCGGAGGCATATCCAAAAATAGCACGTCCAGATCGCTCCACGCCACGTCTTTTAGCAGCTGCTCGATCGCTTTCATTATCATCGAGCCGCGCCAGATGAGGCTCGCGCCCTCCTCCATCAGCACGCCCATGCTCATCATCTCCACGCCGTGGCTTAAAATCGGCTTTAGCTTCTGGCCAACGACGCTTGCTTGCGTCTTATCCTCGCCCAGCATTCGCGGCAAATTCGGCCCGTAAATATCGGCATCCAAAATCCCTACTCTCTTGCCGAGCTTTGCCGTGCTGATAGCTAAATTTAGCGTCGTCGTGCTCTTGCCTACACCGCCCTTGCCGCTGCTGATCATCACGAAATGCTTGATCTGCGGCGCGATATTTTTGCCGCTGCGAGAGTTGCTCTTTTCCTCGGCGATCTTAGGCTGTTTGATTAAAATTTCCACGTCCGCGCCGAGCGCCTTTTGCACCGCCGATCTGAGCTCTGCGGCGATCTCAGGCTTGGCGCTGGGGATTTCGATCCCTACGAAAATTCTATCGCCGATC
>NZ_CALIBH010000280.1 GCF_938045775.1 uncultured Campylobacter sp. | reverse complement strand
TTTATTACCCATATTTTTTGTATTAGCTTTTGTATTAGTATCATTTCTAGAAATATTATTATTACTGTTATTTTCTAAACTTGAGTTATTGCCTTCAGAATTTTTTTCTTTTGTTTTGTTATATTCAATGATATATTTTGAAAAGTGTGTCGTTTCAAATGATACAGTTTCTTTAGTTTGAGAAAATTTACATGAAGTTAATTCTCCGGATTCGGAAAGGTGATAAACGGCTTTAACATCATTAAATTTTTTATTTAAAATTACTTTAAACTTACCAGTCATATCAACTGTTTTATCATTCAAATTTTTAAACTGTATGTCAAAGGCATTTGAAAAATTACTTTGTAGATTTTTTATATTGTCTGAATTTATTTTTTCAACACTCAATTTTAGATTTATAAATTTTGTTTCTCCTAACGAAACTACAGTTATGTCATATTCTTCGTTTCGGATTACTTTTTCTTTATAATCTTTACAAGCATCTTTTATTGCTTCAAACATGCCTTCTCTATGATATTTTGCTTTTTCAACTTTTAGGATATTACCAATTGAATCAACATTTCCAGACAAAATTTCTCTATAGTCTAATCCTTCGTAATCTGATAAAGTATCCAATGCTAACTTGTGATATCCTTCGTTATCCTCATCAACATTTTCCACTTCCGTACCATATTGATTTAAGGTCCCTTTTCCTATATTGTAGCTCATATCCAAAACATATAAAATTTTACCGTTCTTGTCAAAATAAACATTAACACCTATATGATATGATGGTATAGGTAATGGACTATTTAATTTATGATGACCTTGTAACATAACAGTTTTTGATATTTCGCCTTCTCCATTTACCAAGTCTGTAATAAATTTTAATTCTTTCTTAAGTCTTTTTAATTTTCTAGTATCCAATGCACTGTTATTATATGATTTTTCAGCATAATTAATTTTGTCTTCTAACAATTTTTTTGATTTTTCATTACCATTTGAAAGACTTTTTTTAGCTTTTTTTAATAAAATATCAATATCTGATCTATCAATTAAAAAATTAGTTTCAAAAATATATTTAAGCATTTCTCCTTCTCTTAAATTAGTTTTTTCTAAGAGAAGTTCTCCTTCTTTTTTTACATCCAAAAATAATTTTTTTGTTTTTTCTTGAAATTCATCTAATTTTAAAGAATCAATTCTTTCAATAGTTTTTTTTAGTTCAGTTCTATCTTTAGCCAAAGTATTTTTATTTACAATAAAATTATTTCCATCAGGAATTTTATTAATATTTCCACTGGTAATTTCAACTAAAACTTTTTTATATTCTAAATTTCCTGGATTTTCATCAAATGAATTAAAAGCTATTTTTTTTAGTGAATTTGGGAAAATAACTTCTTTTATTGAATTTTTCCTAAATGCTTCTTCTCTTATTTCTTCAATGCCATAAGGTAAATTAACTGAAGTGATTAAATTACCTGCAAATGCTTGAACTCCTATGATTTTTAAATTTGGAGTTTGAGTTAAATCAACTTTATCTATAGCATTTCCTAGAAATGCCATTTCTCCAATTTCTGAAAGTTTTTCTGAATTCATCAAAAGCATATTTATTTTATTGTTTCTAAATGCTGAAATTCCAATTTTCTCAACATTTTTAGGAATAAATACAAATTCTAAATTGTTTATATGAAAAGCTGCATCATCAATAAGTTTTAAATTGTCATTCAAATTTAGTGTACTTATTTTATTATTCATAAATGCACCTTTTCCGATTTCAGTTAAATTTTCACACTCTTGAACATCTAATTCTGTTATATAATTTGACTGAAAGGCAAAATTTCCAATTTTTTCTATGCTATTAGGTAAGGTTACACTTTCCAAGTCATATTTTTTTAGACTTTCATTTTTAAAATTAATGTTTCTAAAAGCATCATCTGCAATTTGTGTTAATTTTATTCCGTTATGTTCACTTGGAATTTTTAAATTTTTATTCTTTTTAACTTTCAAAAGACCTCTATTAGAAAATCCTTCAATTACATTTTTATTAATTTTAAAATCAGCATTTTCCCAAACTTTATAATTTATTTCAGGTTTTTTTACTTTTAAATCATCAGATGGATCTACATAAAAAGAAGCTCCGAATAATTTATTTGGATTATTTTTATGTTCAGTCCAAAGCGTAACTATATAGTTATATTCTTCATTTCCATAATTGCCGTTAAATGCATCTGATGCTATTTTTTTTATACTGTTTGGAATATTAATGCTTTCTATTCTATTATCTTCAAAAACTTTTTCTCCAAGTTCAGTAATTTTTTTACCTTTAAACTCAATATTTGAAATTTTATTGTTTTTAAAAGTTCTTTCTCCCAAACTTTCCAACTTTTCTGGTAGAATAAGATTCCCAGTAATTTGACTTTCCATAAATGCAGAGTCGCCTAAAGTTCTTAATTCACTTGGTAATTCCAAACTTTTGTCTAATGCTATATGTGCAAAGGCATAATCACTTATTCTTGTTATAGTAGATGCAAGTTTAAGTTCATTTAAACTCTCATTAAAATCAAAGGCATCTTGTCCGATGTATTTATATCCATCAGGAATAGTAACAGATTTAATAAGTGTATTGTTAAACGATTCTCCTATATTACGAATTTCATTTCCATCAACATCTTTATTATTTTTTTCGCCATTCTTACCTTCACGACCGATATAATCTTCAATTTCTTTCTTTTTATCTGGATGAAAAGCAAAACTTGCTACCTTTGTTATTTTTATACCGTTTTTCTCTGTAGGTAAAATTACTTTTCCATTCTTCTTAAGTTTTTCAGCACCTTTATTAGAAAAACCGTAAATAGTGTCATTTTCTATTATAAAATCGTCAATTGTCCAGTCATCATTTATACTGTTATCATTTGCAGTAACAGTATGACTGTTTATTGACAAAAATTTTGGTATTAATAGAGAAAAGACAAATAAAAATACCATAAATATTTTTTTCATGTTATCTCCTTTAAAAAATATGCTATTATAGCATATAAATTTGGTTTATAAATATGCCAGAATAGAACATTTAGGACACAATCTTGGACTTTATTTTAGAAGGAATTTTAAGCGCATTCGGGCTGCTTTTTAGCGGCGATGCGGAGACCTTTTCGGCGATTAAGGCGACGCTTTATACTTCAAGTATCTCGATAC
Organism: uncultured Campylobacter sp.; assembly: GCF_938045775.1. GTDB lineage: Bacteria > Campylobacterota > Campylobacteria > Campylobacterales > Campylobacteraceae > Campylobacter_B. The sequence continues at coordinate 4,858 of NZ_CALIBH010000280.1, read as the reverse complement.
TTTTTGCGATTTTAACCGGCTTTCCGATAGGATTTATCCTCGGATTTTACGAATTTCGCGCTCGCAGAACGCTTAGACTTTTAAGCGACGTAGCGCTTGCGATGCCCACGGTGGCGATAGGACTAATTCTTTACGCTTTCATCTCCAGAAACGGCCCCCTGGGCGAGCTGGGGTTGCTTTTTACGCTCAAGGCCGTGATGCTCGGACAGTTTGTGTTGGCGCTTCCTATCATCGTCTCGCTAAGCGCCAGCGTTATCGAAAATATGGACAAAAAGCACTATCTAAACATTATGAACTACCGCCTAAGCCCGCTAAATTTAATCCTTTGCGTGCTTTACGAGCTGCGCTACGCCCTACTCGTCGTCATCGCCACCGCTTACGGGCGGATCGTTGCCGAGGTGGGCGTAGCGATGATGATCGGCGGCAATATCAAATATTTCACCCGCACGATCACCACGGCGATCTCGCTTGAGACCAACAAGGGCGAGTTTGCGATGGGTATAGCGCTCGCGCTGGTGCTGATTTTAATAGCGTTTGCGGTAAATTTAGCCATCCACGCGCTAAAAAGGCTGGATCGATGAGTGCAGATAAGCAAACGCGTCCGAGTAAGAATTTCACGGACAAAAATCGGGTGGAGCGGGAGCGCGAAAATTTTATAAGCGAAAATTTCAAGAGCACAAATTATATAGGCGAGAATTCTACGAGTAAAAATTTCGCTGCCGAGAATTCTGCGAGTAAAAATTCCACTGCGGTAAATTCTAAGAGTAAAAATTCTGTAACCGAAAATTCCATTAGCGCAAATTCTGCGGGTAAAAATTCCAAGAGCGAGAATTTCGCGAGTGAGAATTCTGCGAGAAAGAATTTTGCAAATGAGAATTCCGCCGCCGCGCGAGCTGTACCCCATAGCGAGCTGATCTCGGTGCGGAATCTAGTGCTGCGCTACGGACGGAGCGAAATTTTAAATATCCCTAGCCTCGATCTAAATACGAGCGGCATCACGGCGCTTTTGGGTTCCAACGGCAGCGGCAAATCCACGCTACTGCGGATTTTGTCCTTTTTGCAGCGTCCAAGCAGCGGCAGCGTGGAGCTTTGGGGGCAGCGTGCGCCCTCTTTGCAGACGCTGCGGCAGACCTGCTTGCTGCTGCCCGAGCCCGTGCTTTTAAAACGCAGCGTGGAGCAAAATTTTAAATTTGCGCTCAAAAGTCGCGGCGCGCTTGCGGAATTTGACGAGCGGGTTGATGAGGCGCTCGGCCTAACGGGGCTTGATAGAAGTTTTTTATCAAAGAAGCATTTCGAGCTTAGCTCGGGGCAGACGCAGCGCATCGCGTTTGCGCTCGCTCTGGCGCAGCGCGCGAAGCTCTATCTGCTCGACGAACCGACCAACAGCCTTGATCTTGCCGCCTCCAAGCTCTTTGCGCGCGCGATTTTATTTATGCGAAGTCGCTACGGCTGTGGTTTTATCATCGCCAGCCACGATGAGAAATGGCTCAGCGCGATCGCGCAAAGAAGCGTATTTCTGCATCGCGGCAAGATATGCGAGTTTGAATACAAAAACATCTTTGACGTGCAAAACGGGGTTTTAAAATTTTCGGATGAAATTTCGCTACGTCTTGAAGAGGGGCTCGCACGCGCCCGCAAAATCGCGATAAATCCGAGTAAAATTTTATTATCCCAAAGCCCGTTTGAGCGCTGCTTTACGGGGATTTTGCACTCGGTTTCGCTTCAGTACGGCTCCTCGCTACTCATCAAGATCAAAGTAGGCGACGTGTTGCTAAAATGCGTCACGGCGCAGGATGAGCGGCGCTGGAGCACGGGCGAGAGGATATATTTCGGATTTGAAAGCGGCGCGTTTTTGGGACTGGAGTAATTCTGCGCGGTGCGGATAAGCTTTATTTCGCTTTAGAATTTTTATTCGCGCGGCGCTAATAAATTTCATTTCTGCCTCAAATTTTCACTGCGAACCATCTATCGCGACGTACCCGGCGAAACAGAGCGCAAAATTTGCGCCTTGAAATTTTGAAATTTACAAGCAAGGCTTTACCTGGCGGCGCGGCGTGAAATTTTGAAATTCCATTGCTAAGAAATTTTAAAGCTTAGCCGCGAATACAGCTAACGGGATTTTGAAATTCCACAATTTCTAGGCGCGGAATTTCAAATTCTAAATTTTAACTCCGCGGAATTTGTCCGTAAATTTACGAGTGAAATTATATGTTCCTCCGCAGAGCGTGTAGTTTATTTCGCCTACAGTGCAAAGGCGGAACGATAGTAAGAATTCTGCGGCGCAAAACCAGCGTAAAATTCCAAAGAGACGGCACGAAATTTCGATAAATTTTAAAAACTGTGCGGAATTTTATAAAATTTCATGAGCTCAAAAAAGCGGCAAAGCCCTAACCCACGCCGCTTAAATCTTCCCGCCGAACATCTCATACATCGCCTTTTCCTCGCCCCAAAGCTCGCGGTGCTTTTTGATGCAGGATTTTATCGCGCCCACCAAATAGAGCACGTCTTGCTCGGTGTGCGTATAGTGCAGGCTCACGCGCACGAAGCCAGGCTTACTTTCTGGCATGCGCCCCTCCTTGATACCGAGCAGATCGTGAGCGTACGGCCCCGCGCACATCACGCCCGCGCGCGTCTGGATGCCGAAGTCGTTGCTCAGGCTCGCGGCGAAATCATACGCCGAGACGCCGCGCACGTTAAAGGAAAATATCGGCAGCCGCGGCGCGCCCTTTGGAGCGTAGTTTATGATCTCGTCAATGCCTGCTAGCTCGCTCTCAAAAAGCTGCGCCAGCTCGTCTTCGGCGCTTTTTATCCTCTCAAAGCCCACCTCGTTTCGCAGCGCGTAGGCCAAATTTGCCCGCATGAGCCCGATGATAGGCGGCGTGCCGCCCTCCTCTAGCTGCTCGGGATTTTTCAAAAACACGTGCCCCTCGCGGTTAGCGTAGGCGACCGTCCCACCCGCGGCAAATGTTGGCACGTCGCTGTTAAGCAGCTCCTTTTTGATCGCCAAAAGCCCGCAGCTTGCAGGCCCTCCTAATAGCTTATGCGGCGAGAGGAAAATCGCGTCGAAATGATCGCAGTCTAAATTTGCGTGCGAGCTCAGCGCCGCGCAGTCAAAGGCCACGATGCCGCCCGCGGCCCTGATTAGCTCGCTGATCTTTTTGTAATCGCTGATGACGCCCGTGACGTTTGAGGCGGCACTAAACGAGCCGATGATGCGGCGTCCTGTATTTAGCTTCAAGATACGCTCGAGTGCAAGCAGATCGATCTCGCCGGACTCGCTAAGCGGCACGCGCAGGTAGTCGCAAAGCCCCTCGCGAAAGCTAAGCTCGTTTGAGTGGTGTTCGTATGGCGAAACGAGCACAAGCGGAAGCTGTGCGGCTCGTAAATTTGCCTCGCCGATCGCGCTTCTGGTCGCAGGCGGCAGGTAGATGCCGAGCAGCTCTTGAAATTTTTTGATCGCAGCCGTCGCGCCCTGCCCGCAAGCGATGAGACAAAACCGCTCGTCAAGCCCAAGTAGCTTTTTTAGGCTCTCTCGCGCGCCCTCGTAGCGCCGCTGCGTGATGATGGCGCTGGAGCTACTGTCGGAGTGGGTGTTGGCGTAGGTTTTTAAAATTTCGCCTATCTCGCGCTCTACGGGCTCGTAGGCAAGCCCCGAAGCCGCGAAATCAAAATAATGCACGCCCTGTTTTAAGATGATATTTTTTCGAATTTCGTCTAAACTTAGCATTTGCGGCCTTTAAAATTTAAGTGATTAATTATAGTGAAATTTGGATTAATTTAAAGCTTTACGACCTGGCAGGAAGGAATTTTAATGAGAATTTAGAAAAGCTTTGCCCACTATATCGCTTTAATTTCTGATGCTATATAGTTTTACTCCTTCAAATTTATTGATTACTATCTAGTTTTTTAGCTGCTTCTTGTCTTAGAATTTCAGCATAGTCTTTTATATCAATTTTCTCGCCGTTATGTAGAATTTTCACTTTCGCTTCCTCTAGCATTTCCTCAAAATTTAAATATTTAAAAAATGTCTCAATATCGAATGCCTCAGTACTATTTTTATCTTTGAGGCTACTTTTTTGCAAAATCTCTTCATCGCTCAGCCCATTGCCGCAAAGAGCTTTATATCTATCGATTTTCATATTATAGAAATTTAATATTTTGATGTCCGGTTCTAGCTTGGTACATTTTTTATCGTTTGGCATATAACCGAAAAATTTTATAAAATCTTTTTCTTTCCAGTATCTATCGGTTCCTTTTTCCCTCTCTTCGTTATGTTTTACCGACCATCTGCCTCGAAGAGCCCAATCATATGATTCTAAAATCTTCTCTCCATAGCAGTAATCATTCATATGATTTATGTAAGACTCCTTCTCTTTTATAGACATGGCTGTATTATTCAGACAATTGTTGCGGGCTACAATAAAGTCATCTTTATCAGGCAAGCCATCTATATTATGTTTTATTAATAATTTTAATTTATCTTTATACATCATATCCCGCGGAAGAAAAGTATAAATAGATCTTTTAAATATTTCTTTTCGCTGAAATGGAATGCTGCTATTACTTAAATAATACAAAGGACCTTCATATGCTTTCGGTTTCATACCTTTTTGCAGCATCATATCGGCAATTTCTATAAGGTTACTATATATTGCATAGTTTAATGGATAAACAGGATCTTTTGAGTGATCGTGATTGATTAGACACTCGGTACGTAATTTTATATCTATATTGTTGCCAACTATGATTTCGGTATCGTCAGAATATCTAGGGCAAACTATATAGCCCTGCACCATTTTGACTTCTTCAAATTTAACCCCGTTGTCTAAAAGCAGTCTTACCGCTTTAGTAGCATTAT
>NZ_CALIBH010000279.1 GCF_938045775.1 uncultured Campylobacter sp. | reverse complement strand
ACCTATAACGGCAGCTATAAGCTTGGTACTCGCACGATCCGCGACACGCACCCTGCTAAGCAGATGAGCGGCGAGGAGATCATCATCCACAGCTCAAACATCGGAATGATTAAAATTTCAGAGCGGCTGGAGGGGCAGGCTATTTATGATGGGCTTATGAACTTTGGTATGTCGCAAAAAACGGGTATCGATCTGCCGTATGAGCAAAGCGGAAATATCCCAAGCATCAAAAGCCTGAATAATAAAATTTACAAAGCCACGATCAGCTACGGCTACGGTGCGCAGATGACCTTCCTTCAAATGCTCAATGCCTACACCGTCTTTAATAACGGCGGCGTCATGATTAGCCCGCGTCTAGTCGAAAATCTAGAAAATAACGGCAAAACTTACACCGTCAACGAAAGCGAAACCCGCCAGGTAATCTCTAAACCTACCGCTGACGTAATCAAAGGAATTTTAATCAAAACGGTTGAGAGCGGCACTGGGCGCAAAGGGCGGGTAGCGGGGCTGCAAATCGGCGGCAAGACGGGCACTGCGCGCATCGCCAAGGGAGGCGGCTATTCGAGCGCCTATAATAGCTCGTTTTTCGGCTTTGCCAACGACGCGGACACCAGCTACACGATCGGCGTTTTGGTGCGCGAGCCTAAAAGGGGCAGCTACTACGCCGCTCAAAATGCGCTGCCGATCTTTAAGCGGGCGGTAGGAATTTTGATAGAGGAGGGCTATCTAAAGCCCGCAGCCGACGCAAATGCCACGCAAAAGGTCGAGATCAAGGATGAGGCGGTTGAAATTAAAGATTAAATTTGCTAAATTTCGCGAGGTTTTTTAAAATTTTGCGGCGACGAAATTTCACGGAATTTAGCGCGACTTTTGAAATTTTAAGGCGTTTAAATTTTACGGCGCGGAATTTTGGCGGCATAGAATTTCGTGGCGCAAAATTTTAACGGCACGGCGATGGAATTTTATCGCGACGCGGGATTTCGTGCTGTGTCGCTCGCTGCGCTAAGGTGGTGGAGTTTTATCGCAATGCGGAATTTCGCCGCGGCGTAAAATTCCGTATCAAGGCAAAATTTTAAATTTGCCGCCGTGCAAATAAGCGCAAGTAAAATGGCGAGCGAGCTTGCAATGTTTAAATTTTAAGACGCGCAATATATCTGTGCAGCCCTGAAATTTAGCGAGTTTGAGAGCGAAATTTAACGATAAAATTTAACGCAAAGAAAAGAGGAAAATATGAAAGCAAATGAGGGAAAAATGAAAATAGCGATAATCGGACTTGGCTACGTGGGGCTTCCTTTGGCGGCGGCGTTTGCTGCGAAACATGAGGTCGTGGGCTTTGACGTAGCTCAGGACCGCATAGACGAGCTGCGCGGCGGGCACGACCGCACTCTGGAGCTTAGCGACGAGGAGCTTGCTGCGGCGATTCAAAACGGGCTTAAATTCAGCGCCAAGCTAGATGATATGAGGCAGAGTAATTTTTACATCGTGTGCGTGCCCACGCCCGTAGATAGGCTAAATCGCCCCGATCTTACGCCGCTATTAAAGGCCAGCGAAAGCGTCGGAGCCGTGCTTAAAAAGGGCGACATCGTCGTGTATGAAAGCACCGTCTATCCGGGCGCTACGGAGGAGGACTGCGTGCCGGTTTTAGAGTGCGTAAGCGGGTTGAAATTTAACCGCGATTTTTTCTGCGGGTATTCGCCCGAGCGGATCAATCCGGGCGATAAAATTCACACCGTCACGAAGATCAAAAAGATCGTCTCGGCAAGTACCCCGGAGGCTTTGGATGTCGTAGATAGCGTCTATCTTAGCATACTTCAAAACGGCACCTTTCGCGCTAGCAGTATCAAGGTCGCCGAGGCCGCAAAGGTGATCGAAAACACCCAGCGCGACATCAATATCGGCTTTATCAACGAGCTTGCGATCCTATTCGGCAAGCTCGGTATCAACACCAACGACGTTATAGACGCGGCGGCTACGAAGTGGAATTTCTTAAGCTTCCGTCCGGGGCTCGTGGGCGGACACTGTATCGGCATCGATCCGTATTATCTGGCGCAGAAGGCGACCGAGGTGGGTTATCACCCAGAAATCATCCTCTCAAGCCGCCGTATTAACGATAATATGGGAAGCTACGTCGCTACGGAGGTCGTTAAGATGATGATAAAATACGACGAAAAGGTAAAGGGCGCGAAGGTCTTGATCTTGGGGCTGACGTTTAAAGAAAACTGCCCCGACACCCGCAATACGCGCGTCGTGGATATGATAAACGAGCTTAAAAATTTCGGCTGCGAGGTAAGCGTCTATGACCCTTGGGCGAGCGCCGCCGACGCCAAGAGATACTACGATATCGATCTGCTGCAAAAGCTCGATTTGCGCAAATTTGACTGCGTCGTAATCGCCGTAGCGCATAAGCAATTTTTTGAGCTTGATTACGCAGGCTCGCTGGTTTACGACGTGAAAAACGTCTATAAAGGCGCGCAAGGAAAGCTCTGAAATTTAGCCGAGGTTTAAATTTAGACTTTATCAGTGTAGTTTGCTTTTTAGGTTTGAATCTCAAACATAATGCTAAGCCGCAAAAATAGATAAAATTTTTTGATATAAGTGAAAGTTAATCCTCATCGTTATATAATCGCGGCACTTTCGGAGGGATAAAACGAGTTGTCGCTTTAGGTTTTGCTAAAAAGCTAAAGCTCTTTACAGGCTAGTGTTTTAAGGCTGAAGGATCAAATTTGAAGACCTTTTTGAAGACCTTGCTTAAAATCATAAAAAACATTTTTAAAGGTATATTTTATATAGTTGTTTTTATAGGTCTTTTTGCCTTGGCGCTCAAAGTTCAGACCGGCAGATTTAAATCAACCCCCCATCACTATACCGTCACTGCAAATACCAAAGTAGATCCTAACTCCGAGCTAGCTAAATACGTAACGCAAAAGGAGATAAACGCAGTTGGCTATAGATATTGGGATATAGACGAAGAGGAGGTTAGAGATAACCCCACGATGGAACTTTTACGCAGGAGTTTAAAATCAAAAGATACGGATAAAATTTTAAAATTTATGCAGGATAATAATATAAGCGCAGATACCCCTCTTCATTTCGGCGTTACCCCTTTGATGTACGCTAGCTTTTACGATGATGAAAAAACAGCAAAAAAGTTGATAGAGATGGGAGCCGATCCTCATAAGAAAGACAATTACGAGCTATCCCCTATGGCATACGCTATGGAAAATAACGCCACTAAGTCGGTCAGGCTTTTGCTAGATAGCGGAGTTAAGTTTGACGAAGTAGAGATCGTGCAGGAAACCTACGGCATTATGGATGTCGAAAACTGGATAGATTCTGTAAGCTTTGACGAAAACGCTACGCCGATTATACATTACCGTACGAAAGAGGTTCTTTTTAGCGGCGGAGGCGAGCCGTATTATTTTATCAGCCACCTAGTTAGAAACAATATGTACGATATAATGAAAATGGTGCTAGAGAGCGGTTATAGACCATATACCTACTCCACTTTCAACATGGGAGAGGTCTATGTTTCAAATAAACTAGAGGAGATATCCGGCTATAAAAATATAAAAAATACTAACAAGGAGTATGGGGTAGAGGAGTTTAGACTTTATAAATCGGTATATGGCGATCTGTTAGACGTGCCCGAGCCCGGAGCTATGATAGATCTACTTTTGCAATACGATATAGGCGGAATCCCAAACGATGAATTTTTAAAAAGAATGTATGATGATAAGTGCTATGAAGCATATAGGTATGATATAGCCGTAGGATACTATAAAATGGGAAGTATGTTTGACTCGGCATTTTTGCAAAAACATTGTTCTGACAAGAACGCTACCTTTAAAAATATTAAAGAGTATATACTATTTGCGGTAGGGTAAAAGAAAATTGATAAAATAGAATTTGCAGCAAATAGAAAGCATATAAAAAATCCCAACTTCCATATATCTAAAGAGGAAGTCGAGAGGCTAACTAACGACTATAAAGAATATAAAAGAAATTTATTTAGTAAAGAAGCGGAAGATCAAAAGAGTAAGGCTACGCAACCAGCTGCGAAATAATTAAATTTAAAGCTCTCCCCGATTGCTTAAAAATGAAATTTCGCCGATTTTATCGGCATTGTATTTGGCCTGCGAACTCCGCAAAAGTATAAAAACTCGAATAGAAAAGCTAAATTAATCTCTAAATTTACAGTGCCTGCGCGAGTATAAATTTTGCAAAATCCTCGCGGTAGTTCGGGCATTTGCACACTTCGTAGTATTCATAACCCAGCTCGCGCGCCTGGTCCCGATAAAAAATATCCAGCTCAAAATCGGTCTCGGAGTTATCCACGCAAAACGCGATCGGAAATATGAGCGCTTTTTTGCCCTGCAGATCCCGCAAGACGTTCGCGATATTGGGCTCCAACCACTTCACGGGACCCAGGCGCGATTGATACGCCAATATAATCTCTTTAAATTTAATCCCGCGCGCAGCCAGCAGATCTTTTAAAATTTCCACGTGCGCCTTTACCTGCGCCTCGTATGGATCGCCCGCGGCGACCATTTTTACCGGCAGCGAATGCGCGGAAAATATAAGCGAAATTTGCGAAATTTCATCCGCGCTAAATTTCTCGACGCACGCTGCAATTAAATTTAATAAAATTTCGTTGTAAGCGGCGCTGTCGTAGAAGATGTCGATGATTTTATAATTTTTTATTCCGAGCCGTTTAAGTGCGGCTTCGGCAGAACACAGGCTCGATTGCACCGTAGTTTTTGAGAAGTGCGGATACAAAGGCATCAAAATTATCTCGTCAAAATCCGCGTATTTTTTAAACACATCCTCCGCAAAGGGCGGCGTGTAATTCATCGCATAATCGCAAATTAGCTCGTCTATCGGTTTTTCATCCTGCAGCGCCGCGTTTTGCGACGGCTCGCCCTGTGTCTCGACGTCCTGCGGCGGCTTGCTCTGCAATGAAATGTCTTGCGGTGGCTTGCCCTGTGCCTGTGCCTCTTGCGGCGGCTCACCTGCGGCGCTTGCGTCCGCCGCACCTTTAAATTTTAATCCCGCGCTTAATTCGGCTCGCGCTAGTTCATTTACCCGCTCGCAAAGCGCTTCGGTAATGGAGCATATCGGCGAGCGTCCGCCCAGTTTTTCGTAGTTGCTACGCGCCGCCGCCGCTCTACTTCTTACGATGAGCGCGGCTAAAACGCTGCGCCAAAAATCGCTCTTAACGCCCAAAATAAAGGGGTCGTTAAACATATTTTTTAAAAAAACTTCAACCTCGCTCAGATTGTTCGGACCGCCCATGTTGAGTAAAATTAGGGCTTTTTTCATGAGATGATTTCTCTGATTTTTATCGCGTCCTCAACGCTTGCAAGACCTGCGTTTGTGCTGCTGTCGCACATCTCGCAAAACGCTTCGTGTTCACGCCGTAGCGAAAAGTCATCGCGATCGACGCGCAGATTTACGCGCCCGTCAGGCGTAATTTTAAAAAGAGTTATTGAGACCAGATCGCCGAAATATACGCCGCTATCGGTGCAAATCTCGATACCGTGGCGTCTGATCGGATAGAGATTGGACTGCATTAGCGTGCAATAGCAGCCGCTTTTTGTGTGGAGTGTCGCGCATGCGGCTAGAGTGCGCTCTTTAGAGATATTTTTGCTAAGTTCTATGCAGGCGATCTCGCTGTGAGAAAGCAGCCGCACAAGATCGATATCTCTAAAAAGGGCATTGGCGACGATATCTGCTCTATCATCGTTTGCAAAGCCGCTTACAAAGCTCATTGAAAAAATTTTATCCCCCTTGGCAAGCTCGCGTAGCAAGGATACGATTACTGGATTGTAGCGGTCGGAGTAGCCTACGGCTAGGCGCGTGCCGTTAGTAGTGACTGCGTAATTTATCTCTCTGGCTTCGGCTAGGCTTTGTGCGAGCGGAGATTCTACAAAGATATTTTTGGTAAACGGTAGGCATTTTAAAATCAGCTCTTTATGCGATGGCGGGGGAGCTGTGATGACTACGGCGTCGGGCTTAGCGACATTAAAAAGATCGGTTAGATTATCAAAGACCGGATAGCGCGGGCCGAAATTTTCACTGCTGCCCTTATGATAAAGCGCTACAAGCTCGAAATAATCGCTCCTTCTTAGCTCGCTGAAGTGCTTTTGACCAAGCTCGCCCATGCCTATGATCGCTATCTTTTTTTTCATCGCCATGCCCTAAATTTAATCTTTCGCGCCATTATAACTAAGAATGGTTAAAATTTATAATTTTTAAAATCTAATTTAGCTAAAATGCGCCTTTAAAATTTAACTTGAAATAGGACAAATCATGGATATTAGAAGCGAATATTTAAATTTCTTTGCAAGCAAGGGCCATCAGATCATCCCCAGCGCGCCGTTGGTGCCAGATGATGACAGCTTACTTTTTACAAACGCGGGCATGGTGCCGTTTAAAAGTATATTTACAGGAGCCGTTCCGCGCCCGATCCCGCCTATCCGCACGAGCTGTCAGACCTGCATCCGCGCCGGTGGCAAGCACAACGACCTAGACAACGTCGGCTACACCGCGCGCCATCATACGTTTTTTGAGATGCTTGGAAATTTCAGCTTCGGCGAGTATTTTAAAGAGCAAGCAATCGCCTATGCGTGGGAGTTTATCACTGAAATTTTAAAGCTTCCTAAAGACAAACTCTACGTTACCGTGCACGAAAAGGACGATGAGGCGTTTGAGTTCTGGGCGCGCTACATAGCGCAGGAGCGCATATATCGCTTCGGCGATCACGATAACTTTTGGGCGATGGGCGATACCGGGCCGTGCGGGCCGTGCAGCGAAATTTTTTATGATCAGGGCGAGGAGCATTTTCACTCGCCCGAGGATTATATGGGCGGCGACGGCGACCGCTTTTTAGAGATTTGGAATTTAGTTTTCATGCAGTACGAGCGCAGCAAAGACGGCAAGCTTAGCCCGCTTCCAAAGCCTAGCATCGACACGGGCATGGGGCTTGAGCGCGTCACGGCGATCAAAGAGGGTAAATTTAGCAACTACGACAGCTCGCTTTTTATGCCGCTAATTGATGAGGTTGCAAAGCTTTGCGGCAAACCTTACGTTTATGAAAGCGGCGCGAGCTATCGCGTCATCGCCGATCATATCCGCTCGGTTACGTTTTTGCTAGCGCAGGGAACAAATTTTAATCGCGAGGGCAGGGGATACGTTTTGCGTAGAATTCTACGCCGTGCCGTTCGCCACGGCTATCTGCTCGGCATCAAAGAGCCCTTTATGTATCGTCTCATGGATAAAGTATGCGAGCTGATGGGCGGGCATTATGCATATTTGAATGAGAAAAAGCAAGCCGTAAAAGAGCAGATTAAACTCGAAGAGGAGCGGTTTTTCGCCACCTTGGCAAACGGCATCGAGCTTTTTAACGAGGAGCTTGCGCGCACTAAAGAAATTTTTAGCGGCGAGGTCGCGTTTAAGTTATATGATACCTACGGCTTTCCGCTCGATCTGACCGCTGATATGCTGCGCGAGAAAAATTTGCGCGTGGATGAAGCTAAATTTGACGCGCTTATGAGCGAGCAAAGGCAGATAGCTAAAGCCGCATGGAAGGGCAGTGGCGATAAAAACGTCCGTGGCGATTTTAAGGCGCTGCTAGAGAAATTTGGTGAGAATAAATTTAGCGGTTACGAAGAGCTTAGCCGCACGAGCAAGGTTTTAGCGCTACTTAACGAGGATTTTGCGGAAGTGGATGAGCTCAAAGCCGGCGATATCGGTTGGGCGATGTTTGATATCACTCCGTTTTATGCACAAAGCGGCGGTCAGACGGGCGATAGCGGCGAAGTGGAGTCCATAGCCGATGTGTTTGATACGCAGAAATTTTATGGGCTAAATTTATCCCACTTGCGCCTTAATCGTAACCTGAAAATCGGCGATATCGTCGGACTCAAGGTTTCTGAGGAGCGTGAGCAGATTGCACGTCATCACAGCGCGACGCATCTTTTGCACGCGGCGCTTCGCGCGGTGCTAGGGGCTCATATCGCTCAAGCAGGAAGCTTGGTTGAAGCGGACCGCTTAAGATTTGACTTCTCGCATCCTAAGGCACTTAGCGACGAGGAGCTAGCTAAAATCGAGGAATTTGTAAATAACGCCGTTTGCAAGGGCTGTGCGGCAAAAACTGAGATTATGGATATAGATGACGCTAAAAACAGCGGTGCAATCGCGCTTTTTGGCGAAAAATACGGCTCAAAAGTGCGCGTTGTGAGCTTCGGAGAGATTAGTAAGGAGCTTTGCGGCGGAATTCACGTGCGTAATTTAAGCGAGATAGGACCGTTTTTTATCGTCAAAGAAAGCGGCGTAAGTGCGGGTGTTAGGCGTATCGAGGCGGTTTGTTCGCGCGCGGCTTTAAATTTGGCGCTTCAAAATCGCGCTAAGCTTGCTGAAATTTCTGCGGAGCTAAAAGGGATTGAGCCTCTCCGCGCTATTGAGAAATTAAAAGATGAGATCAGATCGCTAAAAGATCAGATCAAGCATGCAAGCAGTTCTCATGCACTGGCTTTTCTAAATGTCGGTGATACTAAACTTTGCGTAGCCTCAGTCGAAAGTGGTGATATAAAAACTATGATAGATGAGTTTAAAAATAGCCACGAAAAGGCGGCGATAATGCTGATGCAAGTAGGCACCGACGGCAAAATTTCAATCGCGGCAGGCGTTAAAAACGCGCCGATCAAAGCTGGCGAGTGGGTTAAGCTAGCAGCGCAAATTTTAGGCGGTGGCGGCGGCGGACGCGATGATTTTGCGACCGCAGGCGGCAGGGACGTGCTAAAAATCGAAGAAGCGATCAAAGAGGCGATCTCTTACGCAAAAGGTAAAATTTGAACGAAATCGATACCGGCTTCATCAAAGCCTCGCAAATTTTGCCGCTGATTCACATTTTAAGCGTGATTTTTTTGGTCTGCGCGCAGATCTGCGTATTTTTGATCGCGCGGATTTTTATGAATTTAAGCAGTAAAAGTCAAGCGGATGCGAAGGATGTAAAATTTACAGAAATTTTACGATATATGAAACGCTATGAGCAGTTCTTTGCACTATTTTTGGTGATCGTTTGCGTAAGTGGATTTTTTCTTGCGGACGGCGGAAGTTTTAAATTTTCAGATCCTATGGTAAAAGGTGCGATTGCCACGCTATGGGCTGGCGCCGGCTTTATACTACTAAATTTTATCTACATGCATTATAAAATTTCATCTTTGAAGCGAGCTTTGGATGCAGGAGATGAGCTTGAGGCGAATGAGCATTTAATCATCGTCGTTAAATATTTCATCCCGCTGAATATCGTAGTCACGCTGATTTGCGTTTATCTAGGCGTGACGGTGGGCGAGTTTTGATGATTTATTTAGCTTCCAGCTCGCCTACTAGGGCGCAAATTCTAAAGGATAACGGCGTAGAATTTACGCAAATTCCTTTTAATTTCGACGAAAGCGGCATTAGCAAGGATGATGCACGCACCTATGCTTACCGCGTTACCGTAGCCAAAAAAACGCAGTTTTTTAAAATTTATAAAAATTATGATAGAGTGCTATTTGCCGATAGCTCCGTACTTGCCGGCGGCGAGATTTTAGGCAAGGCGCGGGATGAAGCGGACGCGTTAAGGATGCTGCGAGCCCAAAGCGGTGCTAGCTGCGCTGTTTATACTGCGATGATTTTTTGCAGTAAGGCGCTAGAACTTTCGGCACTTAGCGTCGCAAGCTTTGAATTTGCGGAATTTAATGAAGCGGATTTAAAAAGCTATATCGCTAGCGGCGATTGGCGCGGCAAGGCGGGTGCGATGAGTATCGAAGGCTTTAACGAAAAATATATCAAAAGCTCGCGTGGGTCAAAATTCACGGCGATGGGGCTTGATCTGGAAATTTTAAAGAGGTTTGTATGGTAAGAGTTTTATTTAGTTTTATTACGGTTTGTGCGTTTGCCGCAGGCGGGATTTTTTTGTATTTTTACTCGCAAATCCGCTTGGAGTCGGACTCCATAATCAATTATCATCCCGAGCTCACGACTAAAATTTATGACCGCAACGGCAATCTGATCGCAAACGTTTTTAATGAACAAAATAGAATTTACGTAAAATTCGACGAGATCCCAGGCCGCGTGATCGAGGCGCTTGTAGCTATCGAGGATACGGCGTTTTTCGAACACGGCGGCGTGAATGTCGAGGCGATTTTTAGGGCGATTATTAAGGACGTCAAAGCGATGAAATTCGTCGAAGGGGCTTCTACGATTACGCAGCAGATCACGCGAAATTTAGTTCTTTCGAGCGAAAAGAAGCTTGATCGCAAGATCAAAGAAGCGATCCTATCGCTTAAGATAGAAAACGCCCTAAGCAAGGAACAAATTCTAGAGCGTTACTTCAACGAAGTGTATTTTGGACACGGATATTACGGCATCCGCACGGCGGCTTTGGGATATTTCAAAAAGGATTTGCAAGATTTAAGCCTTAAAGAGATTGCGATTTTAGTGGGCTTGCCGAAAGCTCCTAGCAGCTTTGATCCTACTAAGCACCTAGATTTGTCGCTTTCGCGTGCCAATAATGTGATTTATAGGATGCATGAGCTCGGCTGGATAAATAAGACCGAATATGAGCTTGCGATGAACGAACAACCTACGATCTACAACGAAACGCTCACGCAAAACGTAGCGCCGTATGCCGTAGATGAGATCATAAAAGAAGCGGAAAAAATTCTACCGGACGTCCGTACGGGCGGATACCGCATAGATACGAGCCTTGATCTAAAGGCGCAAGCGATGGCGCAAGAGGCATTAGTTTTTGGCTACAATGAAATTTTAAAGCGCAACAAAGACGCTAATGCAAGCAACGTAAACGGCGCTATGGTCGTCACGCATCCGCAAAATGGCGAAATTTTAGCCTTAGTAGGCGGTGTGGATTACGCGAAATCAAATTTCAATCGTGCCAGCCAATCCCAGCGCCAAACCGGCTCCAGCTTCAAGCCTTTCGTCTATCAAATCGCCCTTGATATGGGCTACTCGACGATGACCGAAGTGCCCGATATAGCTAGAGAATTCGACGACGGCAGCGATAAAACGTGGAAGCCGAAAAATTATGACAAGACTTACAGCGGCTATATCACGATCAAAGAAGCCCTAACACGCTCACGTAACCTTGCCTCAATCAATCTGATGCAATCTATCGGCGTTGATCGCGCGGTAAAAAAGCTGGGCGAGTTCGGCTTTAAAAACGTCCCGCCCGCCCTGTCGGTGGCTATCGGCAGCTACGGAATTTCGCCGCTTGAATACTCCACGATGTATTCGATGTTCCCGGGGCTTGGGATTACTGCAAAATCAAAATTTATCGTTTCGATTACCGATAAGGACGGCAAAACTCGCTTTATCGAGCCCGAGCGGCGCCGCGTGCTGCGCCCTGAGCAGGCGTATCTGATGACTACGCTGCTAAAAAATATCGTGCAGCGCGGCACCGGTACTCGCGCGCGCGTGCAAGGCATTGACATAGCGGGCAAAACAGGTACCTCAAACGATAGTATAGATGCATGGTTTTGCGGCTTTACGCCGGATTTACAGATCATAATCTGGTATGGCAACGACGATTATAAACCGATGCGAAAGGTCGAGGGTGGCGGACGTACCGCAGCACCGGTGTTTGCAAAATTTTTAGATGCCTACTTAAAAGAGTATCCGCAAACTAAACGAAATTTCACGGTTCCCGACGGCGTCTTTAGCAGCTCATACAACGGCAAGGAAGAGTATTACACTAAAATTTCGCCGCTTCCTAAACCCCGCGAAAGTAGCAGTGACGGATCATTTTAAATTTGGATGGAAATCTAAATTTGATCCACTTTCGGAAGCCCTTGCATAGATTGCGTTTATTAAGCACAATATAAATATGCGAGCTTATAGTGCGTTTAAGGTTGGAGGCAATAAAATACACAATTTTATTTTTAGGGATTGAGATGCAGAATTTAGATTTTGAAAGTAAAAAGATAAGAATAGAAAATACTCGTGTAAAATTCGGCAAATTTTTTACGAAATTATGTTTTATATATTTTTTATATTCTCTTAGCGCCTTTATAATTCCTAAAAATATTTTAGATATTTCTCCTGCGTGCTTGAATTTCGTAAATTTTATGAAAAGCTATTTTCCAAATATCGAAATTATCGGTAGTATTAGCCCATACACCCAACTTTTGGAATTTTACGTTAGTATTATGTGGATATACGGGATTATTATTTTTGCGGTTTCTAGCTTATATTCATTGGTTTATTATATTTACTTTTGCAGATATGATGATGATTTTATATTGCTTTCAAAAAAGAAGTGTGAAAACGATTGCCCGTTTTTGTTGCTTCCGTTTATGTTTGGTCTTGGTATTTTTATGTTTGAGGTTTATTATACCGGATATTTTGCAAGCAGCGGTATAAGCATAAGAACAAGCCATTTTATGCCGGAATTTCAAAGTAGATTTTCAATTTTTGGATATATCATTTTCTTTCAATCCGGTTTTTCTCTTTCGGGTTCCGTAATATTAATGTCTACATTCGAATTTGTTTACAAAATATATTTCTATTTAAAAGGAGTGAAAGATGCAGAGCAAAGTCAATGAAAAGAGCGGCGTATTGAATTAAAAATTTGGAGTATTATCGTATGGAATTTCAAAGTTATAAATCGGAAATGCCGCTTTTTATGATCAAAGATTATTGGACTAAAATCAGCACAGAATGCTATTTAATATTAGCTGTATTTTTAGTTATATTTCTATTTTTCTGCAGAGGAAGTGCTTGGGCATATCAATTTTTAGGAGCTGTTACTTTTTTGGTGGGAATTTTATTTATTAATAAACATAAATTTTTAAATTTCTATTCCGATAGAATAGAATATAATTCTTTATGCAAAAATTATAACGATGTATATTCGGTACATAAAAGTGTAAAGACTTCTAATTTTGATAAAATCGCTATTTATAAATTTTCTGGACTCGTGATTGAAGACGCGTGCAAATACAATGCCAATATAACTAGATTTAAAAAATTTCTCTTGCTAATTTTATCATACGCTCTGCATCCGATAAATCTTCTTTGCTTCGGTGTACTTAAAATTTTAAGAAGAATAGATAGCATAAATTTAAATGTTCTAATTTTATTAGATAGCACTCATAGTAATTATTTTGCCATTCCGCTAACTATGTTAAGTGAGTATGAACGAGTAAATTTGAAAAAGTATTTAAAAGACAAACTAAATCTAAATCTTGATAATATTGAGGTAAGGGATAGATTTATAGATATAAATTTTATATAAAATTTTATAAAACCCTTTATTTCAGTATATTTTAATAAATTCCAGCTTAAGCAGATAAATTTTATCTTTTTATTGACGGACCTCAATGCTTATAGAAATTTAAATGGGTAGAATTCTCTCCTAATTTCAGTTAAAGGAGTGAGAATGAGAGAATATAAAAAGCTCTGGATGGCGCTTGTAGCGGTACTCATCGTGGGCTTTAGTTTCTTGGGTTTTTACGGCGGCGAGGTGTATAGGCAGTCTCCGCCGGTGGTAAAATTTACCGATGCTAGCGGCAACGAGTTAATCGGCACCGAGCGCATTTACCGTGGACAGGAGGCCTGGCAGAGCATCGGCGGTATGCAGGTGGGCTCGATCTGGGGTCACGGAGCGTATCAGGCGCCCGATTGGAGCGCGGATTGGCTACATAAGGAGCTGGTTGCGTTTATGGATATCAAGTCGCAGGAGCGCTTCGGAGCGAAATTTGACGCTTTGAGCGACGAGCAAAAGGCGCAGATCAAGGCGCTTACCAAGGCTGAGTACCGCACCAATACCGTAAAAGACGGCACCGTCAAGCTAAGCGATGATCGCTTGAAAGCTATGGCGATCGTAAAAGACGAGTACATGGGCGTTTTCGGAAACGATCCGCGCTTTAAAAAGCTTCGCGAGGATTACGCGATGAAAGAAAACACGCTCGCAAACGAGCAACACCGCGCCGAGCTCGTGGATTTCATCTTTTGGACTGCATGGGCGGTTTCTACGGATCGTCCGAGCGGAGAGGCGACCTATACCAATAACTGGCCGCACGAGCCGCTGATAGACAATGTCCCTACCACGGAAAACGTCGTTTGGACGATCGCAAGTCTCGTTATTTTGCTTACCGGCATCGGTCTTTTAGTGTGGTTTGGGAATTTCTACGGTAAGAAGGACGAGGATTTCGAGGCTCCTGCGAAGCTTAGCGCCGATCCGATCGCCGCTTTGGCGCTTACGCCGTCGCAAAAGGCGCTTGGCAAATATCTTTTCGTAGCGGTTGCATTGTTTGCATTTCAGGCCTTCATCGGCGGCTTTGTTGCGCACTATACGATCGAGGGTCAGTCCTTTTTCGGGCTGGATATTTCGCAGTATATCCCTTACTCGCTAGCGCGCACCTGGCACGTGCAGGCATCCATTTTCTGGATCGCTACGGGCTTTTTGGCGGCGGGATTGTTTCTAGCTCCGATAATCAACGGCGGCAAGGATCCAAAATTTCAAAAGCTCGGCGTGGACGTGCTTTTCTACGCGCTTCTTTTCTTGGTCGTCGGCAGCTTCGCGGGTGAATACATGGCGATTGCGGGCAAGATGGATCCAAGCAGCAGCTTCTGGATCGGACATCAAGGATACGAGTATTTAGACCTCGGTAGAATTTGGCAGCTGATACTGTTCGTGGGTCTTGTAATCTGGATGGTACTCGTGCTTCGCGGCTTTATCGCGGGCTTTAGAGCCGAGGGTGATAAGAATTTATTGGCGATCTTTACCGCTTCGGTTATCGCCGTTGGGCTTTTTTACGGCGCGGGACTATTTTACGGACAACGCTCGCCGATCCCTGTGATGGAGTATTGGCGCTGGTGGGTCGTGCACCTTTGGGTCGAGGGATTTTTCGAGGTTTTCGCGACGGCGTCTTTGGCGTTTGTATTCGCGTCCTTGGGCCTCGTAAGCAAGAAATTTGCTACCTACACCTCGATTGCTAGCGCATCGATTTTCCTAATCGGCGGAATTCCTGGCACCTTCCACCACCTCTATTTTGCGGGTACCACTACGCCGATAATGGCTGTGGGTGCGAGCTTTTCGGCGCTTGAGGTCGTGCCTTTGGTGCTTTTGGGCTCAGAAGCGTTTCATTACTACAAGCTTCAATTCGCGCAGGATTGGGCCAAGCGTTTAAAATGGCCGCTTTACTGCTTCATCGCAGTAGCGTTTTGGAATATGCTGGGCGCGGGCGTTTTCGGCTTTTTGATCAACCCGCCGCTTGCGCTATTTTACATCCAGGGCTTAAACACCACCGCAGTGCACGCTCATACGGCGCTATTTGGCGTATACGGCTTTTTGGCGCTCGGCTTCGTGTGGCTCGTGGCGCTGTATATTTACAAAGACAAAAGCTTCGACGATACGCTGATGAAGATCGGCTTTTGGGCACTTAATGCGGGTCTGCTTCTAATGGTGCTAATCTCGCTTCTGCCGGTTGGAATTTTGCAGGCGTTTGCGGCGATCGACGTGGGCATGTGGTACGCAAGAAGTGCGGAATTCTTGCAAAAAGATAGCCTCTATGGGCTCCGCTGGGCGCGCATCATCGGCGATACGATCTTTTTGGTAGGAAGCGTGTGCTTCTTGCTTCAAATCGTGCGAATGATATTCTCACGCGCTAAATAGAGCCTTCGCGAGCTCTTATCGCTTGCTTTGCCTCGCAGGAATTTTATGTTCTTGCGAGGCTTTTTAAATTTTACTCGGCTTCGCGCGAGCCTTTTGCCGCAAAGGGTAGCCGTGCGAGCCTTTTGCCGCGGACGATATCCGCGCGAGCTTTAAGCTTAGCCGCAAATCGCGCTAAATCTTTAAAATTTTAAAATTTCATCCTCTTAAATTTACCCGAGCCAAATTTTAAATTTGCTACAATTACCGCCGAAATTTCAATCTCAAGGAGTAGAAAATGGGTGTGCGAGAGCAAATTTTAGAAGACATTAAAACGGCGATGAAGAGCGGCGATCACTTCCGTAGAGACAGCCTGCGGATGCTTAACGCCGCGCTTAAGCAGGTCGAGGTGGACGAGCGCATCAGCCTTAGCGACGAGCGCGTCTTTAGCATACTTCAAAGCGAGATCAAGCGCCGAAACGACTCTGTGGAGCAGTATCGCGCGGGCGGTCGCGACGATCTGGTGCAAAAAGAGCAGGGCGAGATCGAGATCATCGCGTCCTATCTGCCCGCGCAGCTAAGCGATGCCGAGCTTGCCGCCGAGGTTGGCTCGCTAATCGCGCAGCTCGGTGCGAGCGGCGCAAAGGATATGGGGCGCGTGATGAAAGCCGCCAAAGAAGCGCTTGGCTCAAGAGTGGACGGCAAGCGCCTAAGCGAGGCGGTCAAAGCGGCACTGAAGTAGCCTGCGTTTGAGGCTAAATTTCGGTTACGGCTAAATTGTATCGGCGTAAAATTTCGCCGCTGAAATTTTTTGAGATAGAGCTTTGGCTTTGGAATTCATACGCTAATTTAAAATTTTAAAGGATCATTATGAAAAAATTTATCGCGGTTTTACTAGCTGTCCTGCTTGTGGGATGCCAGTGCAAACAAAACGTAGTGCCTGGGGCGAACGAAACGCCTGAAAAAATCACGGCGTTTTTCATAAACGACGGTAAAGAATACATCGTAGGCGAGAAACTCAGCTATGTCCTAACGGACGGCTCGTCGCTTAAGAAAATTTCAGAATTTTACGACGGCGGATACGCCAAAGGGCTTAAGCGCGAGTTTGTGCAGATCGAAGTGATGGATGCGAAAAACGGCGAGGCGCGCGGTAGCTTCAGTGCTTTTTTAAATTCCGCAGCCGGTGCAGATGTCGCCAAAATCAAAGCTCTAGCAGACCGCATCGAAATCGATGAGAAAAAAGGCGAGATAGAAGTTATTTTTAACTTTGATGCGCGAGTAGTGCAGATTAAAAATCTGAGCGAAATAATGAAGCCAAGCGATAGGCTGCGCTCTGCGATCCCGGCAAATATCGAGGTTAGACCTGAACGCTGCGAGGGCAACGCCCTATTGGATACGCTAGGCATCATCGTGGCTATACCGGTGGTAATCGTGGGCGTAGTGCTATTTCTGCCCGTCGGGGCGATGGAGGCGCTTGCGATGCAGCATAGCTCGCGATCATAAAAGCCGTGAAATTCCGTATCTTGCAGCGAAACTTACAATGTAATGATCGATGAAGCTCGGCGAAATTTGGCATAACTTAGATCGTAAGTTCGATCTATTTATGATCGCATTTTATTTGGCGACGATGTGGTACGGATTTCTTTTTAGCTTGAATCCTAAAAGCTTAGACGACCTAAAAATTGCACACGGAATAATCATGGATGTCAGAAGCGATGATGGGCGCGAATATATGCAGATTTTTACGGACGAGCGCAAATTTATCAAAGTCTTTTTAAATGGCGATACGGATAACTTAACCTCCTTTTATAAAAATAAAATTTTGCTCAATGCAGCAATTGCTGAAGCTAATTTTAAGCGCTCAGGAGCGGACGAGTGGCAAGGCGTAAATATCAAGCCTTCTATCTCGCTAATCGCATACGAATGGCTGGAAGGCAAGCGAGTTAAAGCTTGGTATCAAAGCCGTCCGTTTCCGTTTCAGGGTCGCGGCACGGCGTATCAGGTTTTATTTTTGGATTATAATGCGAGCGTCGATCTTCCGCAGCGCGAGTATCTGATGAAATTCAGATATGACAAATACGCTACGACGGATGATAAATTTACAGCTACGATATTTGGAGCTTTGACGCTCATTTTTCTTGCGATAATGGCGGGCAAATTTTATCAAGCATGGCGCCAACTGCAATAAAC
>NZ_CALIBH010000278.1 GCF_938045775.1 uncultured Campylobacter sp. | reverse complement strand
CAAAGCTGCGGAACCTCGATAAGATCGACGCTGATGCCCTCATTTAGTACGGCTTGCAGCGTAGCATCGCACTGAAGATTTAGCACCTCGTCCAGTCGCATGCCGTTTACGAAGTCACAGCCCTCAAGACCTTGCAGACTGATACCGGGCACCGCGTCCGTAGTGCCGTTGTCCGTGAGCTTTAAGAAAGTCACGGTCTTATCCTTTACGCCGTCCATTATGAGCTGAAGGAAGCTGTGCTGATCGCGCGAGCCTACAAGCCCTACAGGAGTAAGCCCCTCGCGGCTAAAGCCGATCTTTTTACCTAGGCTTTCCGCCCAGAGCTGCACATACCACTCGCCCAATGCGCGCAGCGCGTCGCCATAGCTAAAAAGGACGTTGATTTTCGCACTTTTGTGCGTGGCGTAGTGATGGGCTTTTCGTAAAATTTTATTCTCCGCGATTTTAGCGGGATCGCCTGCTAAAATTTCATCCAGATACTGCTCTTTTGCGGCGGCAGCTCCGCGTAGCATCGCGCTTGCATCGAGCCCTAGCCCTACTGCTGGCACTAGCCCTACCGCACTTAACACGCTAAAACGACCGCCTACGTTAGCGGGCATATTTATCACGCAGGCGCCGTGCCCGCGCGCGAAGATATCAAGCGGCGAGCCCGCATCGGTGATAAAGATGAAATTTTTTGCTAGCGCTTTTAAATTTGAAATTCCGAAACGCTGCAAAACGACCTTAAAAAGCGAGATCGTTTCAATCGTGCCGCCCGATTTGGAGGATACTATGAAGATAGTGTGAGCAAAATTTAACCCTTCAAGCGCGCGGTTTACACTGTGCCCGTCGAGATTATCCAAAATTTCAAAGCGCAAATTCTTTCTTACGCGCGGACGCAGCATCTCATAAAGCGCTTGCACGCCTACGCTGGAGCCACCGATGCCCAAAAGCACGACCCCGTCGTAGCTTCGTGCGCTAAAAAATTCCTGCGCCCGCGCTATTACGTCTGCGCCTTGCTGCGGCAGGCGGTAGTAGCCTATCTCGCCGCTTTCGTATTCGGCGCGGATCTTTGCCGCTATCTCTTCTAGCGCGCCCTCTTTTGCCGGCGGGAAAAACAGCTCATTTTTTACCATCGCCGAATTCTCGCTCGTAGAAATATTTGATCGCCTCCACGTAGCCCTTTACCGAGCCGCAGTCGAAGCGAGTGCCTTTAAATTTATACGCGATCACCACGCCGTTTTGAGCCTGCTTCAAAAGCGCGTCGGTGATCTGCACCTCGCCGTTTTTACCAGGCGCCGTCTGCTCGATGAGATCAAAAATATTAGGCGTTAGGATGTAGCGCCCGATGATGGCTAAGCTCGACGGAGCCTCGCTAGCCTCGGGCTTTTCAATCATATCCGAGACCATTATCAGATCGTCGCTGATGCTCTTTCCCGCGATGATGCCGTATTTGTTTACGTCCTGCGGCGGCACCTCCATCACCGCAACGACGCTGCAGCGGTATTTTTCGTAAATTTTAACCATCTGCGCAAGCACGCCCTCGCCGTTTTCGTTCACGCACAGATCGTCTGCGAGCACCACGCCGAAAGGCTCGTCGCGGATTAAAATTTTACCCGTATAAATCGCGTTACCGAGCCCCTTCATCTGCTCTTGGCGCGTGAAAGAGAAGGTGCAGCGCTTCATAAGCGCCCTGATCTCGTTGAGCAGATATTCTTTGCTGCTGCCTGAAATTTGATCCTCCAGCTCGTAGCTGCGGTCAAAATAATCCTCCAGCGCGCGTTTGCCGCGACCCGTGACGAAAGCCATATTGTCCATGCCCGCTTCCAGCGCCTCGTCCACGCCGTAGTGAATGAGCGGCTTGGTAAGGATCGGAAGCATCTCTTTTGGTAGCGATTTGGTCGCGGGCAAAAAGCGCGTGCCGTAGCCCGCCGCGGGAAATAAACAGGTCTGGATCATGAAGCTCCTTTGATCTTTTTTTGAACTTTTATTATAATGCAAAAAAGATAAAATTCCGCAAAGGAAAGCCTTGAAAACGATTGAAAAAGAGATCAGCGCCGCGCAGGAGATCAAAAAATCAAGCTTCATCGCCTATCTAGCGCCGCTAGCGAGCTTTGAGACGCTACGTGCGCAGTTGTGGCAGCAGCATCCTAAAGCGCGCCATATCGTCTGGGCGTATCGCGCGCTGAACGAGCCCGGGCAGATCGTAGAAAACTCGAGCGACGACGGCGAGCCCAAATCGACCGCGGGCGCGCCGTGTCTAAACGCGCTTCGCGGTGCCGAATTGATTAACGCTGCGGTGCTCGTGGTGCGCTACTTCGGCGGCATCAAGCTGGGTACCGGTGGGCTGGTGCGGGCATACGCTAGTAGCGCAAATGCCGCGATAGACGCCGCTGCGGATACCGCAGAACTAGTGGAATTCGTGCTGCGTAAGAAGTGCGCGTTTTTCGTGCCGTTTGCGGCGGTAGCTAAATTTGAACATTTTTTAAAAAAATCGGGTTTTGTTTATGAGGCAAGCTTCGGCGCTGCGGGAGCGGAGTTTAGCGCAGAGTTTAGCGCAGAGGAATTTGAAAAATTTATGGGCTTTGTAGATGCTCTCGCGCCGACCCTTAAAATGCTGCATGAGCCGAAATTTTAAAATTTCAAAATTCTATAAAATTTAAAAGCTCGTCTCGGCTAAATTTGAAAGCATAAACGGATTTTGCATTTTATCGTAGCGGAATTTTAAAGCTAAAGTGAAATTTCATCGTGCGAAACATAAAATCCGATAAATTTTAAAATTTTAAGAATTTCAAAATTTCGTCGTAATTTAGCTTGCAAAATTTTGCGAAAATTCCGTCCGTAAATTTTAAAATCCCATAAAATTTTTAAAATTTCACGTGCTTCATCTTAGTTTCACGCACAGGTAGGCTTAGCAGAGCTGCAATAGCCGCTAGCGCCATATCCAAATACCACATATAATCATACGCGCCGTATGCCCGTACCGCAAGACCCCCGATGTATGCGCCAAAAAATCCGCCGATTTGATGCGAAAGCATCGTAAATCCAAATAGGCTTGCTAAATATCGCGTTCCCAACAGCTTACCGACGGCAGCCGCAGTAGGCGGTACGGTCGCTAACCAGGTAAATCCTAATCCTACGCTGAAGATATAAAACGTAAGGCTATCTTTGGGTGAGAGCACATAAGCACCGATAAGAGCGATACGCAGGGCATATATGCAAAATAAAATGACTTTACAGCGCACTTTGGAAACACACCAGCCTACGAATAAGCTGCCTACGATGTTTGCGATGCCAATCAGTGCGAGCGAAAAGGACGCTACCTGCGCGCCATGCCCGCTTAGCGCTACTTCGCTAGGCAGATGCGTCACTAAAAACGCTACGTGAAAACCGCACGTAGCAAAGCTTAAATTTATCAAAATATAGCTTTTATCGCGCAGTGCTAAACGTAGCACTTCACCTAAGCTGCGCTTATCTTCTTCATGCAGGCTGGTTTGTTCGCCAAGTAGAATTTTACCGCCTGCTAAAAGTCTCGCAAGCGGCAGAATTAGCAAGCTAAGCCCTGCGAGCGTAAAAAATACGCCGCCGTATCCTAAAGCGGGCGTTGCGATACAAAACCCAATCATAGGCGCAAATAAAAACTGCCCGAACGAGCCGCCTGCATTTAGCACTCCGCTAGCAACCGAGCGGATAGAAAATGGCAGGCGCTTTGCCATTAGGCTCATTAGAATCGGAAAACTACCCGCGCCAAGCCCCAGTGCAAGCCCAAAACCCATCGTTAATACAAGCGCGCTTTCACTACTAAATAATGGCACAAGAGTGCAACTAATCGCCAAAAGCACGCTGCCCCAAAATAGCACGACGTAGGCACCGAGCTTGTCTGCAAGTATCCCGCTAAGCGGTTGCGAAAAGCCCCATACCAGCTGCGTAGTTGCCATCGCAAAGCTTACTTGCGCGATGGATAGGGAATTTGCTTGCATTATGGGCTGCACGAAAAGACCTAATGACATACGAATGCCCATCGTAATCATCAAAATCGCCGCGGCGCATAGGATCATTATCCAAACTGATTTCATATATATTCCTTTTAAAAAATAGAATTATAACATAAAAATCACGAATATATCGATATTTTATAGATATATTTAATTAATGTATTTTAGTATATTATTTATGTAAGAGGAATTTACCGAGCTTTAATGGGCTTTGCATTAAAATTCCGTTTTCAAGGAGAAGCGATGATTTACGAAGACGAGATGATTTACGTGGAGCGCGAGGAGCACGAAGTGCCGTGGGTGAAGGTCTTTACGAAGGCTAAATTTAAAGAGCTTAGCGACTGCGACGAGGCGACGCTGGCGCATCTGTGGCGTGCCGTGCTTCAGTGCGAAAAGAGCCTGCGGGAGTTTTACGCGCCCGATAAGATCAACATCGCAAGCTTTGCCAACTACGTGCCGCGCGTGCATTTTCACGTCCAGGCGCGCTTTAAAAACGACAGCTTTTTCCCGGAGTCCGTCTGGGGAAAAAAGATGCGCAACGGCAAACTCGATCTGCCGGAATTTAGCGAATTTGCAGAAGTTTTAGCGGCAAATTTAAAGATGGAATTCAGATGATAGGCGCGCGCTCCAAAAAATATCTAAGCCTTTTCGCGCTTGCTTGCTGCGGCATCGCGCTTGCGTTTTATCTGCGCTTTAAAAGCGAGGAAAACGAGATAAAAATCAAGCAGCAGCTCGATTTTAGCGCGAGCTTGTTTGAAAAGATCGTGGACGAAGAGAAGCTAAACGCCTTTGCAATTTCGCTGATTTTGTCGCAGAATAGCGACGTGGTGCGCTGCTTCGAAAGCGGCAAACACGGCGAGTGCATGGACGTGACGAAAAAATACAAAGATATCTTAAGCGCAGTGCCCTTTTATACGGGCGTGAAGATACATTTTCATACGCAAAACACCAGAAGCCTGGCTAGGAGCTGGAGCGACGAATTTTACGACGACGATCTGAGCTCGTTTCGCCATTCGCTTTTGCAGATCCGCCATAGTCTGCTTCCCAAAGCGCTCGTCGAGATGGGACGGTGCGGGGTTTTCATGCGCGGAATTTCCCCCGTTTTTAGCGAGGGCAAATTTATCGGAAGCGCCGAGATAATGCTCGATTTCGAGCACGTCATCGCGCAGATCAACCGCATGGGAAACGATATTTTTATCCTCGTAGATAAGAGGTTTGAGACCGACTGCTTCTACGATAAAATAGGCGTTATCAAGGACTTTATCGTCGTAAACAGCGCGCCGGATTACGATGTTTTGTCGATTTTGGCGACGCTTGATTTTGGGGCGCAGAGTTTTATCAAAAAGGATGGGCATTATTTTTACGTGAGGGCGTTTTCGGACGAAAACGGCACGAAGCTGGGCTATATAATTTTGCACCGCGAAGGCTAGCAGCGAGATTTAAATTTGCGCCTATCGCTTGCCTGCTTTGTCGCGGCGGCGGTGGCGCGGCGAGAGGACGTTTTTAATTTGATCGTAAAATCGCAAAAATCTGCGCTGAAATTTTAAATTTTAAAAGGAGCGTCGATATGAAATTTTATAAATCAGTTAAATTTAAAGCGCTAGCTGGAGTGCTGCTTCTTATAATAATACTCTGCGCCTCATTTATCCGCATCGTGCCCGATTACTCCACTTCACGAGGCTTCGCGATAGTTTCCCTTTCCGACTACGACAAATACAAACAAGGCTATTGTCTAAAAGAGGATAGAATTTTACCCAAAGAGGAGTTGTATAAAAGAGCGATAGGGCAATATTTGGATAAATTTATGGATATGTACACAGCACAGGTTGAATGGAGAAAAAAGGATTTTTTCTATAAGCCAAGGTATGATACGAGCTATTATGAGATGGAAAATCTGAATTTTAATAATTATATAAAAATTTTAGGAGATTATATGGATAAGAATTTTACATCCGAAGAGATCTATATGAATATCCTTAGCGCAAAAGCTACGGATCCTAAAAAGTATTTAAAAATAAATTTAAATAATATGAGTGCCGGTTTCTCAAAACCGCTAATTAGTGTTTTGGGATATGATTATACTTTAATGCTAGATAACGATTACATACTTCACGAGGATTATTTCGATCATAATTTTTTTATATGGGAAGCATTAAATAAAGGTAATTTAAAAATTTATTATGAACACAACAGACCAATGGAAAAAATATATTTCGATAATTGCGGCGACGTAAAATACGATGTAGAAAAAGAATACCTGGAAGGCAGGGAACTTACAGGCGGTTGAAAAGCCGCGCTAAAACAAAATTTTAAAAAGCCCTAGCCGCGCGAATTCTACTTCTAAATTTTAAAATTTACGCCTAAATTTCACGTGCCGTTTTAGTCCAAAAGCTTCTGCTTAAACAGCGGGATTTTGTAGCAAAAGGTGCTGCCCTCTCCAAGCTTCGAGCTGACGCTTTTTGCGATGCCGTAGCGCTTGCAAATTTTATCGATTATATTTAGCCCGAGACCGAATCCGCCAAGAGCCGCGTTTTCGCGCGAGTATCTATCCCAGATCGCGCTCGTATCCTTTATGCCGATGCCGAAGTCCTGTACGCTAAAGACCGCTATGCTCACCCCCTTTTCCAGCGCGATGATGACTTTGCCGCCGGGACGAGAATATTTTATGGCGTTGCTTAGGGTGTTATCGATGAGGCGCATTAGCGAGGTTTCGTCCATAAAGACGCTCACGTCGGGCGCTATTCGCGATTGCAGACTTATGTTTTTGCTTTTTGCGACCAGATAGATGAAATTTATCCTAGCGCCCAAAAACTCGCTCATATCGATGCGGCGGCTTTTTAAGCTCATCTTGCCGCTTTTGATGAAGTACTCCACGTCCTCGTAAGTAATTACCATCTGCTTAAGCGCGGATTTTATGCGCGCGGTGTGCTTATCGCGCAGTCCAAGCATCTCAGTGTTGATGAGCGCGACGCCCAGAGGGGTCTTTAGCTCGTGCATCGCGTCGTTGAAAAACGCCTTGATGAGGTTGCTTTGCTGGGCGTAGAAATTTTTTATGATTTTGTAGTTAAACAGCGCGATGATGAGCGCTACGAAAATCGTGATAAAGATCGTGGAGATCGCGATAAATTCTATCTTGGCGTAGCTTATCTTTTTTGAGATGACGAAAAAATGCAGCTTGCCCTCGTGTAGAAAGTGGCGCTTAAAAAACACCCGTCCGCCGAATTTCAGCGTGATAAACGCAAAATCCGGCGGCTGGACGCTTAGGTTTGATCTTAAAATTTCGCCGTTTGCATTTAGGATCGCGTAGTCGTAGATTAGCTCGTCTTTTAGATTCAGATCTGCGCCGGCTAGGGCTTCGTCGCTTTTTTGTATCAGCTCGGCGATGTCGGCGCTCTCCTCGATTTTGGAGTTTAAATAGATGATATAAAGACTCTCGCTTATAAAGGCGCCGATGATGAAGATCGCGCTAAAAAGCGTAAATTTAAACCCTTTAAGCATTGATCTTATATCCGAGTCCGCGGCTGGAGAGGATGAAGTCGTTGCTCGTTTTGGAGCGGAGGTTGCTGATATGCACGCGCACATCGACGCTGCCCGCCTCGCCGTCCCATACGTCGGCGATGAGTTCATCGACGCTTACGAATCTTTTGATATTGGCGAGTAGAAATTCTATGATTTTGATCTCTTTGGCGCTTAGCGATATCTCTTCGTCCGCGCGTTTTAAAATTTTTAAATTTGCGAAGTAGTGAAATTTATCCGCGATCTTGACGGCACCCTTTTCGTCGCCGAAATACTTTCGCATCAGCTCGCTTACCCTAAATTTAAGCTCGGCTAGGTGGAAGGGTTTTTTTAGATATTCGTTGCAGCCTAGCTCGTAGCACTGGCTCAAATCGTCGATGTCGCCGAGCGAGGTCATCATCATTACGGGAGTGTTGAGTCCGAGGCTGCGCGCGTATTTGAGCACCTCTTCGCCCGAGACCTCCGGCACTTTGATGTCTAAAATCAGCAAGTGATATGCATTCGCGGCGATCTTATCGCAGGCCGCGTCGCCGCTAGAGCATTCGTCCACCTCATAGCCAAGCTCCGTAAGATACTCACTTACGCTGCTTCTGTATTCAAAATCGTCCTCTAAAAGTAAAATTTTCAAACTCGCTCCCTAAATCGGGAGCGAAACTACGCTCCCGTGCAAATTTGCCCCGCATATACGATGTAGTAGCGAAGCAGGACCACGCCGCAAAGCACGACGAAAGAATTTAAAACTATAAACGCAGGTTTGTAGGCGTGGTTTTTCAGCGCCGTAAAGGCGATGATGATCGGAGCGATGAGACCTGTGCCTAAAACGCCGATCCAGAAAATTTTGCCGTAAACCTCGTGCGTCAAAGCCTGCTGTGCCGCAAGCGCGCTAGTGCCGCCCTCAAAATACATCCCGACAAATAGAATGAACAAAAGCGGAATCTCAAAAAGTATCGCGCGCAGATCAAGCACCAAAAGGTATTTTATGCTATCTTTGTTTAACGAGCCTTTAAAAAACAGAAGTCCAACTAAAATACTCGCCGCGATGCCGCTGGAAAAGCCCGACAGCAAAAATAAAATCGGCAGCACCGGAGTATTCCAAAGCGGAATTTTCATCACCGCGCTTAATAAAAAGCCCGTGTATGCGCCCACGCAAAGAGCAAGGACAAACAAAACCCGCTCGAAAAGTTTGGATGCTTTGGCAAACGAGCTTAGTAAATTTACGATAGGTCGCAGAAAGGCGAGCAGTTTAAATTTACAAATTTCCTCGCCGAAGACGCATAGCGCAAATACGAAGCTAAGCGGCACGTAGATTAAAAGCGCCGCCACGCCGAGGCTCATCACCGAGCCAAAGTTAAATTTGATCAGCAAAAGATAAAAGCTAAGTGGCTTGCCCAGATCAAAGATCAAAAGCAAAAGCCCCGCGCAGATCGTAAGCGGCGCCGTGATCGCACCCGCTCTAATCATCGCGTCCCAGATAGAATTTTGCTCGCTTTCGTGGCGGTTCCATTTGACTAAAAGCGCCACCATCGTCGCTCCCGCGCTAAGACCCGCCAAAAATAGATAAATCGCAATCGGCCAAGGCCAGTAAATTTCAGAGTATTGGCTCATATCGCCCCACATATTATTCATAGCGTCCTCCTTTTTTGTTTTTGATATTCGCTAGGCGCGGTTTGGTGTTTAGATACGCTTTCGGATATTCTACGCTCGTTTTGGCTAGCAGCTTATTTACCCCAGAGCCCGCGTCGTTTACGTCGCCGAAAACTAAAGCGTCGGTCGGGCACACGCTTACGCAGGCAGGTTGCAAGCCTTTGCTCGTGCGGTTCGTATAGCAAAAGGTGCATTTGCCGATAGCGTGCGTTATAGGATCGACAAATCTAGCGTCGTAAGGACAGGCCAGGATGCAGTATTTGCAGCTGACGCAAAGCCTCTCGTCTATGAGTGTTACGCCGTCTTTGGTTTTAAAGCTCGCTCCCGTAGGGCAGACGTCCACGCAGGGGCTATCCTCGCACATAACGCAGCTGGCGCGCGAATAATCAAGTTTTAAATTTGGAAAAATGCCGCTTGTTTTGCCGTGCACTTGCAGCCTATAAACGCCGCTCGGTACGCCGTTTTCGTTCCTGCACGCAACCGAACAGGCTTGGCAACCTATACATAAATTTTCGTCGTGAATCATTATGAGTTTTTTCATAACCGCTCCCTTAAATTTTAACTATATCGACACCGACGTTGGTTACCATCGTGCTTACCACAGGACCCGCAGCGGGATCGAGAAGGACGCTTTGGTTGGTGCCTACGCCGTTCGTGCGCTTTAGTCCGGGGCTTACGTGCCCAAAGCCGTGGTATAAAAATAGGCAATCGTCCCTGATGCCTTGCGTGACGAAAATTTTAGCCTTTTGCTCGCCGAATTTGTTTTTAAGCTTCACAACATCGCCCGTCTTTAGCCCCTCCGCTTTTGCAGAAGCCGGGCTGATCCAAACCGGCGATTCGTTCATCATATCGTTTAAAATTTTGACATTTTGAGTGTGGCCGTTGGTGTGAAGCGCGGTCTTGCCGGTCATTAGGCAGTATTTGTGCCCGCCGAATACGTCCATACCCTCGGTGTTTAAGCAGCCGTATCCCGCGAAAAGCTCCTCCACTTCCGGCGCGAAAAGCTCGATCTTGCCGCTCGGGGTTTTAAATTTCATCTGTGAGCTCATCTCGCCGTTTTCATCCACGAATTCCGCCGCGGCAGGATATTTATCGATAAATTTAGCCACGAGCTTCGGCTCTCGGTAATACAGCTTCGGCACCTTGTAGCTTACGTAGCCGTTTTTGATTAAATTTGCGATTAGCTCGGCGTTGCCTTTGGCTTGCTGCATGCGGTATTCGTCAATGTTGTTCCAGGTGTAGTCTTTATCGATCTTCATCACCCTTGCAAGCTCTCTAAAAATTTCATAGCCGCACTTCGTATCGCCCACCGGCTCGACGGCTTTGTTTCGCATCACAAATCCAGGCGCGGTGCCGCCTTTGTTTTGAATCGACTCATCACGCTCCAAATACGTTGATTCGGGCAAGATCACGTCGGCTAAGCACGCGAAGTCGCTCATATACACGTCGATTGCGAGCACGAAGTCCAGCTTTTTGATCGCCTCTACGCTCTTATCTACGCCCGCAACGTTGATGAGGTGGTTAAAGCGCGTGCTGACCCAGCCTTTTACCGGATATGGCTTTTCGCTTAAAATCGTAGGCGCGATCTGCATCAAAACGCCGTGTTTGCGCGGCACGAAGAAATTTTCGCTACCTTCTTCGCCGCAGCCGTCGATACGCGCGGTCTTTGGAATTTTAAAATTTTTATCCGGGTTTGAGATAGTAGGGAAGAGATCCTCTTTGCAAAGCGCGTTGAAGGTTTTAGAGTCCTTCGAGAAGTAAATTCCGCCCTTTCTCTCGACGTTTCCCATCAGCGCGTTTGCGATCGCGATAGCGCGCGTGCGGACGTATTCGGCTTTGGCGGTCGTGGTTTTATGACCCCAATCGATTATGACTGCGGGAGCCGCGGCGTAAATTTCATTTGCGATGCGCTCAACCTTGTCTGCCTTGATGCCCGTGATGCCCTCTTGCCAAAGCGGCGTCGTATCCTTCACGGACTGCCTTAACTCCTCTAGCCCCACGGCGTATTGTTCGATAAATTTTTTGTCGTATTTGTTATCGCGCAGCCAGACGTGAATTAGCGCCATCAAAAACGCCGCGTCGGTTCCCGGCTTTATCGGTAGCCACTCATCGGCTTTGGAAGCTACGGTGCTAAAGCGCGGATCGAGCACCAAAAGCTTTACATCCTCTCTGCTCGCGGCTTTTGCGAGCTTTTTGGTTTTTGAGATGTCGATACCCTCAAAGAGATTGTGGCCGAAATTTACGATATATTTTGCATCGCCGTAGTCTCTTCGCATATTGGTGCCGAAGGTGTGCGGCACGGCGATATTATAGGTGATCGGGCAACAGGACCAGTGCGAGTAGATGTTCGGGCTGCCGTAGGCACAGGCGAAATTCATCATCTGAGTGTGGTGCTCGCCCGTTTTAGAGGTGAAAACTACGCTTTGCGGGCCGTATTTTTGCGAAATCTCGCCAAGCTTCTGCGCGCAAATTTTAAGCGCCTCATCCCAGCTCGCCTCTTTAAATTTGCCCTCGCCGCGCTCGCCTACGCGAATGAGCGGCTTAATGAGCCTTTGATCGTCGTAGAGCTGATTGATGCCCGCTCCGCCGCGAGCGCAGACGGAGGTTTTGTTTGCAAACCTGTGGTTGCCTTCGATGAGAGCGCCGCGGCCGTCTTTGACGGTCACCTCGATAGGACAGCGCGAGGAGCACATCTCGCAGACGCTGGCGACTTTCTTTTCCGTTCCGCCTGTAACCGCGCTAGCGTTTAAATTTAGATTTAACGTCGCTAGCGTGCCGATCGCGGCGGTGCTTTTTAGGAAATTTCGTCTATTCATAAAAACTCCTTACCTTTAAATTTCGGTAGGAATTCTAAGGCTTCATCGTAAAAATAAGGTTAATTTTGATAATGCAGCTTTTGGCTTAGACTTTATCTCGAAAGATAAAATGCGTCCTGCGCCGTATTTTAAAGCCATAAAATAGCGCTAGCAGTAGCAAAATGCTAATTGCGCCGCAGATCGCAAGGGCTACGCGAGCGCCCAGTAGCTCTGTAAAAAAGCCCGATATGAGCGCTCCAAATGGCGTACTACCTATTAAAAACAGCGCGTATAAGCTAAGCACGCGCCCGCGAAATTCGTTGCTTACATGCATCTGCACGGTGGAGTTGATGCTTGAGTTTATGATTACGAAAAGAAATCCAGTTACGGCAAGCCCTGCCGCAGCCCATGCGAAGGAATTCGCAGCCCCAGTAAGAGCTAAGCTCACCCCCATAGCGATCGCGCACGATCTGATTTTACGGATGCCAAGTTTATCAAAAATTGCTACGAAAAGCGCGCCACAAAAGGCTCCCACGCCTAGAGCCGACATTAAATATCCAAAGCTGCGCTCATCCGCGTCTAGGCTAAGCTTAACAAGCGCCGAGATTGTTACATTATAATTTGGCACCAGCGTCGCTACGATAAGCACTATTATCATTAGCTCGCTTAGGGTTTTTTTGTGCAATACATACGAAATCCCAGCACCGATCGAGGCAAAAACGCCTCCGCTTCTGCTAGATAGCGTAGTAACGGATGGCGGAATTTTTATGAAAAACAGCGAAACGATGATGCCTAAAAAGCTAAGCGCATTGAATAAAAAGCAAAAGCCCACGCCCCACAGCGCCATTACGATCCCCGCAAGTGCGGGTCCTGCAATACGAGCGACGTTGAAGGACATAGAATTTAACGCTATGGCGTTGGCTAGATCGCGGGGCGAGTCGATGAGGTCTTTTACCATCGACTGACGGCTCGGGGCGTCCATGCTGGTAAAGATGCCACTTGCAAAAGCGCAAAATAAAATTTTGCCGAAAGAATATAGCTCGCAAAAGCTCATAACCGCGAAAATTGAGGCGGTCACCGCCATGCCTATTTGAGCGAGCAAAAGGATCTTTTTGCGATTAAACTTATCTAGCAGTACACCGGAAAACGGCATGAAAAGTAGCGCGGGCAGGAACCTCGCCGCGGCTACAAGGCTGACCTTAAAAGCGTCTGCGGTGATGCTTAGCACTAGCCACGGCAGCGCGACGCTTTGCATCCAAGAACCGATCAGCGAGAGGTTCATCCCGATCCAATAAATTCTAAAATTTGAGTATTTAAGCGATAGGAAGGGATTTTTCAACGCGCTGCCTTTTGAAATTTTGATTTGAGATTATACATTAAATTTTAAGAATTCACTTAAAGATTTAACATTTATAAAAATTTAACGAAAATTTAATATTTCTGAAAAGAAAAATTTTATATACTCTGCAATAAATTTTTAAGCAAAGGATTAAAAATGCAAAGACCGACTCCGATTAATCAGGAAATCAAACTCGATGAGAAGCGCTATATAGTTTCCAAAACCGATCCGAAGGGCATTATCACGTTTGCAAATCCGTATTTTTGTATGATTTGCGGTTATAGTGAGCTTGAGCTTTTGGGGCAGCCGCATAACATCATACGTCATCCGGATATGCCGCGCATAGCGTTTAAGCTCATGTGGGATACGATACAACAAGGCAAGGATTTTACCGCTATGGTTAAAAATTTAGCCAAGGACGGGCGCTTTTATTGGGTCATTACGGAATTTACTTCTAAAAAAGACCCTGTAACAGGGCAGATCACCGAATACACGGCATTTCGCAAGGCTCCGCCAAGATCTGCGATCGAAACTATAGAGCCTATTTATAGGGCGCTACTGGATGCTGAAAGAAACGGCGGTATGCAGGCTAGCCAAAAGGCGCTCGTGGATTTTCTAAAAAGTAAAGGCGAGACCTACGAGAGCTGGATCGCAAAGGTCTCAGGCAAATCAAATCCGCTCACCGCAATGTTTTTTAAGGCGATGAAAAAGCTTTTTAGCTAGTGTGACTGACACGGACGCAAATTAAAATTCCGCGGAATTGGTTGGAATTTTACCTCGAAAATTCCATGACATAATAAAATTATAAAAATGCGAAATTTAGCCAAAATTCCACGGAAATTTCTTAAATTTGAAATACGGAATTTAATAAAAATTCTGTAAAGATTCTATTTTAGATTTCTTATATATTTTACGCCTAGTAGTATCACACCGGTTGTTTCTGCATCTAAAATTCCTGATGCGTATTTAGCGTAGCTCCGTGAAGCGCTAGAAAGTAACTTACGACAGGGTATCGAGCTATCTAGCTACTTAATCTAAGAAAGAGGTGATTTGCTAAGAGAGAAATTTGCCATAAGACACGAGGGTTGCTTTAAAATTTAAAAAGTTGGGTATAAGGCGGATTTAAAAATAAGGAAATTTATACGCTTGATTAGATTTTTTTGGATTTATGGTAGATTTTACGTATAGCTTAAAATTTCTAGAGTCTTTGCCTCATTGTAGGACAGCGAATGAGCGATAAAATTTTTACTGAGCTTTAAGTGATGAGAATATAAAATGGCGCGTCCATCAAATTTAAAGGCGATAAATGGATCAAAGCAGGCTTGAGGAATTAAGAAAACTCCTAAATAATCAGCACAGCGATACAAAGCAAAATCTAACAGAAGGTCTTTATCCCAAAAATTTTAATGCTTTCGACTTCAAAAATTTAAAATTAGAAGATGCAAGCTCTAAGACTTTAAATTCCGATGATACCGCTATTAACAAAAGCTCTGAAGTCCAAGCCAGAGATTACGACAAAAATCCGATAATAATAAAAGACTATGCTTTTTACGACTATATGAAATATTCCACGATTGCTACGCTTATAGGATGCTTATTCTTCATCTCGGTCGTTACCGTAGTAAACCCCATTGAGCCCAAAAATTTTAGATTACTCCCTTTTGCTTTGGTAATGTTTTTTATCAGGCGAAAGCAACAAAAGGGCGTCTATTTTGTATTTAACGATTCGGATATCAAATATTATAAAGTAGATAAAGCTTATAAATCTTTGAAGCTTGAACAAATCGGCGCCGTTGCGATTAGTTTTGATCCGCGCTGGGACCGGCAGCAGAGGATAAGCATACCCGAAATTCTGTTTTTGTCGCTTTGGCCTTTGGGTGCATACGTTATGCGCGGAATGCATGCGATGATCGCGCTAATTTCGATGATAGCAATTAGCCTGTTTGGAGCGAGCATATTGATGCATCTTAAAAATGGCAGTTTCAGATGCTTAGGCGTCTATGACCGACTTGTGATATACGGCGAAACGGGCGATCTTAGAATTATAAATGTTTTGATTTATAGCAAAAAAGAGTATCTGGAATTAAAAGAGTATTTTATGCGCAAAACGCATATAGATTTGGATAGCGTCCCGCGCACCTTGTCGGTATTTAGCAAAAAGGTAAAATTTAGACAATTTAAATTTAAAAAGGGATATCATAAGGCGAATTAAAAAGCAAGGAAATAAGCTGATTTTATAAAAAGTACTGATAAATGGAAAATTTTAATAAACAGCAAACAAGAGATTACGACAAAGATCCAATAATTCTTAAAAACTACGAATATCTATATCAAAAGCTATTAATGGTTTTCTCTCTTTTTATAGGCGGCGTATTTGCCATAATCGTAAATTTTGATTGGAAAGCCAGCGGCGCAGCGGATTATAGCATCAAGGACAGTATATACATGATTTTGTTTCTATCATTTTTATCACTATTTATTATATTGCCGGAGCTTATAGATTATAGAAAAGAGAGACCGATGATACAGCTTAAAAACAACCAAATAGAATTTTACGAAAAAGACAAAATCGCATATGTCGAGCAATGTGAAAATTTGCAGCATAATATGGATTGGTCCTTTTTTATAGGAAATATTAAAGGGAAAAGAGGATGGATATATCTGTTTATAGCGGCACTGCTATGCTTGGTTTTCATGACAATTGATCTTGTAGTTGCTCGTTGGTTTTTGAGCTTTGCTTTGTTTCAGTTTGTGGGCAATATATTAGTAAAATTTATCTTTTGTCTTGTTTTGGGAAAAAGCGGCGATAGGAGATTTTCGCTTTTTCCTGCATTAAGAGTTGGTGAACCGCATTATGGACATATCGGCTTATTTGCTTGCTCCAGATATTATTTAATACCGATATTTAGAAATTCTATATATTTTGAATTGAAAGAGTATTTCTTAGCTAGACATAATATAAATATCAACGATATAGATAAAATTTATTTCTAGCTATAAGTGACACAAAATTTTATCAAAATGTATGATGCAGAATTTTCAATGCAACAAATTCCATCCCGCTATACGGCGGAATGGAATTTGAAAGCAGCTCATTCGTAGCGAGTAAATCTAAAATAGAATTTTAAAATTTAAATCCCAAAGCTTTAGCCGTTATATCCTAAGCGGCGCATATTTGCGCACGCATCCTTGTAGCCGTAATAGCACGAGATGCGGTATAGATCGATGGCGTTAAATTTATTCTGCTCTACGCCCTCACCTTTTTCAAACATCGCCGCAAGCTTTTGGCAAGCAGGGAAGTTTTGAGAGAGCGTGCACGCGGCATTGTAGGCGTTCGCCGCCGAAGCGTAGTCGCGCTTAGAATACATCGAATCGGCGAAATTTAAGCACATCGCGCCATTGCCGTTTTTGCACGCATCGCTTTGCACGACGCTGCCTTGCAAGTTCATCGGGCGGATTCCGTCTTGGACATCGGCGAAAGAATACTTGCCGCTTTTTGGCGCATCGACTGCGCTCTTTGGCGCGTTGCTAACGCAGCCTGCTAAAAACACCCCGGCGGCGATCAAAGCTAGAATTTTTTTCATATTTTGCTCCTTAATTTTTTGAAATTTGACGACCCAAAACGTAATAGGTCTCTTTGCCCGCGACTTTTTGTAGCTTGAGCTTAAATTTTTCCGACCAAGCGCTGATGATATCCTCAACAGCGGTCTTGCGCTCCTCATTCGTAGCGTCGTTTTTGATCTTAAAATACGGGTTTGAATTCGACATAGCCACATGCGCACCGTAAATTTTAAGCTTATCGTTCAGCCCCACGATGCGATCGAGCTCATTATCCTCAAAATCACACTTCGATAAAATTCCTCGCAGCTGCGCGACCGTCGCATCGTTTACGCTATATCCTAGCGCTAGCAAAATTCCATCTTCACTCATTCTCATCCTTTCAAAAAAATTTATTTGTTCGCTTGTGAAATCAAAACGCCTTCGATTATGCTTTTTATATCGCCGTCTAAAATCGCATCGGTTTGGCTATACGCCTCGCCGCTGCGGTTATCCTTGACCTGCTGATACGGAAAAAGCACGTAGGAGCGGATCTGATGTCCCCAGCCGATCTCGCTCTTGGGCGCGTTTTCGTCCTTTTCGCGCTGCTTCATCAGCTCAAGCTCGTAAAGGCGCGACTTTAGCACCTTCATCGCCGTTTCTTTGTTTTTGTGCTGGCTTCTGTCATTTTGGCAGTTTACTACGATACCCGTTGGGATGTGCGTGATACGCACGGCGCTTTCGGTTTTATTGATATGCTGCCCGCCTGCGCCGCTTGCGCGAAACACATCGACGCGAATATCCTTCTCTTCGATATTTATCTCGATATCGTCATTCAGCTCGGGGCTTACCATTACGCTTGAAAAGCTCGTATGTCTGCGCCCTGCGCTATCAAATGGGCTTACGCGCACCAGGCGATGGATGCCGTTTTCGGCTTTCAGATATCCGTAGGCGTTCTCGCCGCGCACGATGAAGCTAACGTCCTTAAGACCTGCTTCCTCGCCCTCTTGAAAGTCCAAAACCTCAATCTTAAAGCCCTCTCGCTCGCAAAAGCGCAGATACATGCGGTATAGCATACTCGCCCAGTCGTTGCTCTCCGTACCACCCGCGCCTGGATGAATGCTGACGATAGCGTTTTTATCGTCGTTTTCGCCGCCAAGCATCATAGAAATTTCTAAATTTATGATTTTGTCCTCTAACTCACCCGCCTCGGCAAAAAGCGAGTTTATCGTCTCCTCGTCGTTTTCCGAGTTTGCCAGCTCATATAAGCCCTTCGCGTCATCTACGGCGTTTTTAGCGTTTAGAAATTTATTTAAGATATTTGAAATTTTAGTTTTTTCTTTGCCGATGGCGCCTGCTTTTGCGACGTCCTGCCAGAGATTTTGATCGTTTTCAAGCTCCTCGATCTCTTTTAGGCGCGCTTTAATGTTCTCCGGTTTTACGACGCCTGCAATATTTTCGACTTTAGTACTTAGGGTTTTTAAAAGTTCCGTGTATTCGTAATTATCCAAAATTTAAGACCTTTTTATGCTTTTGGCGTGATTATAACATATTTTGGATTAAGGTTGTTTATAAAATTTTATTTAAGGCGGGCATTATGAAGCATTTATCTATTAGGGATATCAAAACCTGCTTGATATTGCCATGATTAATCAGTTTAAGCTCCGCCGAGAGATCGGGCAAGGGGTCGTTTAGTAGCAGTTTTAGCTTTGCTTCTTCTAGCTTTAACTTTTTGCAATCGGCTTTTTTGTCTTCAAGCATAGACACCACTAGTCTTAGCTTTTCTTTTGTCATTTCGCTTTGCACGAAAGCACCTTATACACGATAATAGAGCATAAAAAAGCTGCGATAGAGCAAGCAAAATACGCCCAAATTTCTCCGATAGTTTTTTCAAGAAGCGCGTGCAGTCCTAACAAAAAGAATACTAAGCCTATAATGCAAATCACGCCCGTAATTATATTTAGTAAAACCGAGTTGGCGCTCTTTAAAAAAGAGCGCCTAATATCGCTAGCTTGAGCGTCTACGAGCTCTACTACCGAAACTATAAATTCAGATATGCCGGCCATTATTTTTTCAGCAACCAAGCGAGCAAAAATCCAACACTTGCAGCGATAGCGACGCTTTTTATCGGATCTTGTTTTATCGTGTCATTTACGCTTTCTATGCCGTCTTTGCCTTTAAGCCTTAGATCATCTATATACTTTTTGATCTCATTGCTGTTTAGCTGATCTAGAATTTTATCCTTAGCAGACTCCGCACGCTCTGCGCCTATGTTTTTGATGGATTTCATAATCTCTTTAAAATCCGCTTTTAAAGAGTCGATATCCTTTTTCAAAGAATCTAAATTTGTCTCTTGAGTAGCCATTTTCGCTCCTTTTGAAGTTTATTTAGAGCTAAAGCTCGCGGTAGATTTTAGTACTTATTGATTAACGCTCACTAAATAGACCGCCCTTTGCGCTTAATTTATACCTTTAATATTTTTTGATATAATTGCCAACCTTAATATTTTATATTGAAAAGAGAGAACAATGCAGATCATTAGAAGTGTAGAGGAGCTAAAAAGCTTCAGAGCGGCGGCAAGCGGCAGCGTGGGCTTTGTGCCTACGATGGGAGCTTTGCACGCGGGGCATGCAAGCCTCATAAAAAGGGCGCGAAACGAAAACGATATTGTAATCGTCTCGGCGTTCCTCAATCCGGCGCAGTTTTTGCCCGGCGAGGATCTAAATAGCTACCCAAAAAACGAAGCGGGCGATATTAAAATTTGCGAAAGCCTCGATGTGAACGCGCTTTTTATCCCGACCGCGGATGAAATTTACAGCACGGAGGAGCCAGCGATCATAGCACCTAAGCCAATAAGTGAAATTTTAGAAGGCAAAACGCGCCCTGGGCACTTCGACGGCGTACTTAAAGTGCTAAATAAGCTTTTTAATCTAACTCGTCCTAGCAACGTTTATATGGGCAAAAAGGACACCCAGCAGCTTTTCATCGTGCAAAAGATGGTAAAGAGCTTTTTTATGCCTATAAATATCATCCCTTGTGAGATCGTGCGCGAGAGTGATGGGCTCGCGCTTAGCTCGCGCAACGCCTATTTGGATGAGGAGGGAAAGCTTATGGCGCTTAAGCTTTCGCGCTCCTTGCTAAATGCCAGCTCGCTTATTAAAAAAGGCGAGATCAGCCTAAATATAATCCGCGAAAAGATGCTTAGCGTGCTTGAGCCGCTGGCGGTCGATTATATAGCGTTCGTGGATTACAAATTTAAT
Source organism: uncultured Campylobacter sp. (assembly GCF_938045775.1). Taxonomy (GTDB): domain Bacteria; phylum Campylobacterota; class Campylobacteria; order Campylobacterales; family Campylobacteraceae; genus Campylobacter_B. The sequence goes on along the minus strand of NZ_CALIBH010000278.1, from coordinate 2,609 downwards.
GAAATTTCACAGATCAAGCAAGGCGATACGATAATCCTGCTTGCCGCAAAGGTCGGCACAACCCGCCTGATCGATAATATCTGGCTGTAAAAATGGCAAAACTCCATCTCGTCTCGCTGGGCTGCAATAAAAATTTAGTTGATAGCGAGATCATGCTTGGGCGCTTGCAAAACTATGAGCTCACGGATGAACCTGCGAGTGCGGACGTGATGATCGTAAATACTTGCGGCTTCATAGCAAGCGCCAAACAGGAGAGTATCCGCACGATTTTGAAGCTTAGCGAGCAGAAAAAAAGCGGCGCACTGCTGGTCGTCACGGGCTGCCTCATGCAGCGCTACCGCGAGGAGCTGATGAAGGAGCTGCCCGAGGTCGATCTTTTCACCGGCGTTGGCGACTACGACAAGATCGATGAAATCATCCTAAAAAAGCAAAATTTATTTAGCCCGGACACCTACCTGCAAGCAAGCGAAGAGCGCGTGATAACGGGCTCAAACTACCACGCCTACATCAAAATTTCAGAGGGCTGTAATCAAAAATGCTCTTTCTGCGCCATTCCGAGCTTCAAAGGTCGCCTAAAAAGCCGCAGTATCGAGGACATCGAAGCGGAGGTACGCAGTTTGGTAGCGCGCGGATTTTACGATTTTAGCTTTATAGCGCAAGATTCCAGCAGCTTCGGTCGCGATCTAAGACGCGGCAACAAGGGCAGATCAAATTTTAAAGGCTCCGAAGGCGAGTTAAATTTTACGGGCTTTCGCGACGGGCAGAATTCCGATGGCTCAAGCGGCAGCGCGGGAGATAAGATTTCCGCTCAAAGTGGGCTCGCCTGCGGTAAGGGCTCTGGCGGCGAGAGTGCAGACGACGAAAGAGTCCACGAGCAGGATATAGATCTAGTCGCACTGATAAAACGCATCGAAAAAATTAGAGGCGTCAAGGTCGCGCGCGTGCTGTATCTCTACCCTACCAGCACCGACGAGCGACTCATCCGCACGATCGTGGACTCACCCGTTTTCGCAAATTACTTCGACATGCCGATTCAGCACATAAACGATAAAATGCTAAGCCTGATGAAGCGCGGCGCGAGCGCGGCGCGGATCAAAGAGCTTTTAAATTTAATGCGAAGTGCGCCGGGCGCATTTTTACGAACGGGCGTCATCGTCGGACACCCAGGCGAGAGCAAAGCCGAATTTGACGAGCTTTGCGACTTTTTGCAGGAGTTTAAATTTGATAGAATTTCAGCTTTTGCCTACAGCAAGGAGGAGGATACGGCGAGCTTTGCGATGCCGCAAATCCCTGCGCGGACAATTAGCCGCCGTCTGAATAAAATCGAAAAAATCACGCGCGAGGCGATAGATAGCAGCATGCGCGCGCTCGTAGGCAAAAAGATATCCCTAATAATCGAAGGTGCCAGCAGCGAGGGCGAGTTTTTTTACGGCGCCAAGCCTCTTGCATGGGACAAGGACATCGACGGCGAAATTTTAATCAACGAAAGCTGCGTGCAAAATCTAAAAGTAGGCGGTCTATACGAGTGCGAAATCACGGAATTTGTTGGCGATAGACTGCTTGCGCGAGTACTAAAAAGCTCGCAAGGACAATGAAAAACTCGCCCGAAATTCCAAGCAAAATTCTAGCCTTGCTGCGGGCCGGCAAAAATCTGCTTGCATTTTCGCATGGCGTCGATAGCACGGCGCTTTTTTACCTTTTAGGCGAGGCGGGCGTGAAATTTGACCTTGCGATCGTGGACTATAACGTCCGCGCGCAGAGCAAGGACGAGGTCGCGTCAGCACGAGATCTGGCGGCTAAATTTAACAAACAAATCTACGTAAAAAGCGTGCAGCTGGGCGAGTCAAATTTTGAGCACGAAGCGCGCGCGGCTAGATATGAGTTTTTCAGCCAAATTTGCCGCGAGCAGGGCTATGAAAATTTGATCTTAGCGCATCAGTTTGACGATAAATTTGAGTGGTTTTTGATGCAGCTTGGGCGCGGCGCTGGGCTTAGTGAGCTGCTTGGCATGCAGGAGCTCGAAGTCCGCGAGGACTACGTGATCGCTCGTCCGTTTCTGGGCGTGCGAAAGTGCGAGCTGGAGCGGTTTTTGCGTGAGCGAAACCTAAAATACTTCACCGACGAGACGAATTTAACGGACAGGTTTAAACGAGGCTTTATTCGCGCTAAATTTAGCGAGCCGTTTTTGGATGAGTACTTTAGCGGCGTGAAAAAAAGCTTTGAGTTTTTGGCGACCGACGCGTTAAGCTTAACTCCCGAAATTTCCAATCCCGCACCTAAAATTTACCTCATAAAACGCGGTGCAAACGAGATTCGTGGCGTGGACCAGGCGTGCAAGAGACTGGGGCTCGTACTAAGCTCGGCGCAGCGAAACGAATGCGCGCGCTGTATAGAAAATGGCACGGGCTGCGTGCTAGGCGGCAGGGTAGCCGTCGGCGCGGGCGTAAAATTTATCTTTGTAACACCATATATCAAAGCCGCGATGGACAAGAAATTTAAAGAAGCGTGCAGACGGCTCGCCATCCCGCCGATAAACCGCGGATTTTTGTTTGCTTCGGGCGTGGATCTTGCGCTATTTGAGGAGCTTTTATGAGCGTTTATTTTACCTC
>NZ_CALIBH010000277.1 GCF_938045775.1 uncultured Campylobacter sp. | reverse complement strand
GGCAGAGTATAGCGGCGTTCGGCGACTGGACGGAGGGCTGCATAGCGCTCGTCAACGACGATATGGACGAGCTTTTCGAACACGTAAAAATCGGCACGCCGATAGAAATTTTGCCGTGATTGCACGCGCCTGCGTTAAAATTTCACAGCCGCGATCGATATAAAACGTAGCGTAAATTTCATCTGCGAGCTTCAAAATAATATTTACCGCGCAGGCTTTCGTAATCGCAAATTTGCAATTAAAAGCAGGATTGTTTTTCTAAAAAATTTAATCGTATCGGCGCTTGTATAAATTAAATTTAGAGAGTTCCGCTTTAAATTTTACCTACCACTCAAGCAAAATTTATCTCGAATTTAGCCCCACCTAGCTGAAATTTCATCCCAAATTTATAACGCAAATAGTCTAAATTTAAATATATGCAGGCCCGATAATTCGCGGGCTTCATCCTTACCGAATCGATAAAATTTTAAAATCATAGTTCCGGCGCCCGCGCTGCATAAATTCTTTACAATCCATAACGCAAAATCCACGCTCCTAGCGCAAAATTTCAGATTAAATTTCATCCCCGATAAGCCTTTTTTTATCGCTTTTGGATATAATGCGCCAAAACTAAAACAAGGAATTTTAATGATACCATTCAGCGATGAAGAGCTTCTAACCCCGGTACAGGATAGCTTGGAGCTAATCCGACCGATGCTGCAAAACGACGGCGGCGATATGAAGCTTTTAGGCATAAAAAACGGCGTCGTCTATGTCCGCCTTACAGGGCATTGCCACGGCTGCGCTGCAAGTGCGCAGACCCTAAAATACGGCGTCGAGCGCCAGCTTCGCATGGATATTCACCCCGAGCTTAGCGTCGTAAACATCCCCGAAGGCGAAGAGTTTGAACTATAAAAAACTGGGGCTAAAGGCCTTTTCGCGCGGAGAATTCGAGCTTGCGAAGCTGTATTTTTCGCTCTCATACGAAAAAAGCGGCGAGGAGGAAATTCTATTTTTGCTAGAACTTTGCCAGACCGCGCTGGCAGACCGCGAAGAGGCGCTTATGCTCTTTGATTTTTACAACCTCAGCCCCAAAACCCAGACTGCGGAGCTTTTTAAAATTTTAAACTCCATCAACGAAAAGATCGCGAACGAAGCGGCCTCCGAGCCCGGCGCCGAGGACGAGATCGCCGTTATCGCCTATGCCGATTTTATGCGCGCGGTAGGCCAAAGGGGCTTTAAAGACGCTTTTGAATCGATCATTTTTTCCTCCAAAATCGCCATTTCGGACAAAACCGAGATGATAGAATTTTTAGAAAATTTGATAGAAAACGGCTACTACGAAATGGGGCTTAATTACGTCGAGAGCTCGGCCGCCGCGTATGCAGGCGATGAACGCTTCGAAGCGCTGATGCAAAAAATCAAAAATCATGAAAATACAACTCGAAAATAGCTTTATCACCGATAACTCCACCGAGTGCGAGGCGGGCTGCTTTTTTATGCGCACGAGCGCGAACGCTAAATTTCAAGCCGAAGCGGCGCAAAAAGGCGCGCAGATCATCTCTATCACGCAAGCAAAGGAACTTTTAAATATTAATCCGCGCATCAAAATCGTAGGCATCACCGGTACGAACGGCAAAACGACGACTGCGGCGGCGATCTACTCGACGCTGCTGGATCTGGGCTTTAGCTGTGGTCTAAGCGGCACGCGCGGCGCCTTTATAAATGAGCGCAGGATCGACGAGAAGGGACTTACGACGAGCTCGGTTTTTAAGACGATGAGCTATCTTTACGAAGCTAGCAAGCAGGGCTGCGAGTACTTCGTTATGGAGGTTAGCTCGCATGCGATAGCGCAAAATCGTATCGAAGGATTAGAATTTGCGCTTAAAATTTTTACGAATTTAAGTCAAGATCATCTCGATTATCACGGTAGCATGCAAGAATACGCGGCAGTCAAGAGCTCGTTTTTCGCAGACGATGTGCCAAAACTCATAAACGCCGACGATGGGCACATTAAATTTAACCCCGCAAACGCCCTTACCTACGGCATCAAAAACGCCGCGAGCTTCAGCGTGAGCGGATACGGGCTAAAGGGCGGCATCGACGCGCTCGTGCGCACTCCAAACGGCGATAATGCGCAGCTTCAAAGCGATCTCATCGGCGAGTTTAATCTCTATAACCTTACCGCGGCGTTTGCGGCGGTTAAAATTCTGACCAAGCTGCCGAATGAGGAGATCGCAAAAGCCCTGGCAAACTTCGGCGGCGTCGAGGGTCGCGTGCAGATCGTAAATAAAAACCCGCTTGTGATCGTTGATTTTGCTCATACCCCAGACGGCATCGAAAAAGTGCTAAACGCGCTGCGCGCAAGCGGCGAGATCATCGCGGTTTTCGGTGCGGGAGGCGATCGCGACCACGGCAAGCGTCCGAAAATGGGCGCCATCGCCGAGCACTTTGCTAAATTCTGCATCGTTACGAGCGATAATCCGCGCAGCGAAGAGCCGAGCGAAATCATCGATCAAATCTGCGCCGGCATGCGCCGAAAAGATAAAATTTTAAAGATCGCGGATCGCAAAGAGGCGATCGCGCGCGCGCTAGATCTTGCCAAAAACGGCGAGATGATCGCTATTTTGGGCAAGGGCGACGAGACCTACCAGGAGATCAAGGGCGTGAAGCACCCCTTCAGCGACAAGCAGATCGTAAGCGAGCTCGTCGCGGCGCGAGGCGGATCAAATTTAGACTAAATTTAAAGGACAACCGATGAAAATCGAAATTTTATCAAGCAAAATCCACCGCGCGCGCGTGACAGACGCCAACCTAAACTACGTGGGCTCAGTCACGATCGGACCCGAGCTCATTGAGGCTGCGGGGCTTTGCGAGTACCAAAAAGTCGATATCCTAAACGCCAATAACGGCGAGCGCTTCGCTACCTACGTGATCCGCGGCGATAAAAAGGGCGAGATCTGCCTAAACGGAGCCGCTGCGCGCAAAGTCTGCGTCGGCGATGTCGTCATCATCGTAGCCTACGCTCAGATGAGCGCCAAAAAAGCGAGAGATTTTGAACCAAAAATCGTGCAGGTAAACGCGCAAAACGAGATTGTAAAATAGCATGGCACCGCGCCTTGAGGAGCTTTTCGCCTCGCCGCAGCACTACGAAAAATACAAAGCGCGGCTGGGTAAAATAGCCTAGTTTCGCTTCGGCTTTATGAGCGATGCAAAATGGCGCAAGCTCTTTTCTGCTATCTGCGCCGAAGGCTCACCCGCAAGACAGTGCGAGATCTATGAAATCTTTGGCTCCTGCGTGAATGAGATCAGATTCGCCCTGCCCGCCGCAGACTACGCGCAAGGCATCCGCGACAGCTACATCTCGCAGCACCTCACGACGAGCGAAAAGCCCACCCTCTACGTCGAGATAGAATATATAGAATTTGCGAAATTCTACGACTTCGCAAGCCGCGGCGCGCTGCTATCGCCAGGGCACAAAAGCCAGGACCTTGATGCCATAGCGCGCTATTTAGAGCGCCTGGGTAAATTTGAGATGGAGCTAGGCGAGCAAAACTTAAAAATTTACGGCTACAGACGCTAGCTCTTTGCGCGGAGTTTTGACCTCTTTTACGCAGGCGCGGCTACCGAGCCGCGCGCCAAGAGACGCAATTTGCGCTAAATTTCACTCCAAACCGCCCGCTATAGCCGCTTTTCGGTCCACAAAAAAGGAGCAAATTTGAACTACGAAGAATTTTATGGCGCCGTCTGCGAAATGGTGGAAAAATTTGAAGCGAGCAGGGCTGCGAACAAGGAGCTAGACGCATATCTACTCGCGCTTTTGAGGCTGCTTGAGGCGCGCGGCGGCGAGCCCTTTAGCGCAGAGTTGATGCTTGAAATTCTAAGCGCGGCGTTTGAGAGCGAGAAGGCGGAGCTTGGCGCAGCGTGGCTTGAGATAGAGCGAGCGCCCGAGCTTGCAGACTTCTGCAAAGATGATCCTGCGGGCGGCGGCGATACGTTTCGTTCGGCGGAGGAGCCAAAAACCGCAGCAGATATAATGCGCTGCCTACCGGAGGGCTTTGAGATAAAATTTGACGAAAGCAGATCCGCAAATTTAAAAACCGCGCCAAGCGAGGCAAAATTTACGAACGGCGATCGCGAAAACAACGAGAGCAGGACGCTAGAGCAAAATTATATTGCCGTAAGCGGTAGCGCCTCCGTAAAAGCAGCGCGAGGCGAGTCCTTTGGGCAAAAGACCAATGAGCCCCTGAAATTCGAGGCCGCAGATAAGCACGGCGGGCTTGCGTATTCCGCGGAGGTAATAAAATTTCATCTAGCGGAGCTTAGCAGGATGCGCGCTAGCGGACAGCTTGCGGACGAGAGCAAGTTTTTCGGCATCATCTCGTCAGGCGGGCATGGCTGGTATAATTTCGATCCGTTCTCGCTGCTAGAGTGCGGAGCGCGCGGTCTGATGGATCATGCGGGCGAGGACGCGCCCGTGCGCGGCGGCTGGGAGATGCTCGGCGAACTGCTCGAAATGGGACGGACGTACGAGTAGGCGGCGGATTTTGCAGCTAAATTCCAAAATCCGCGGCGCGAATTTAATGAGATCGCTTTGCCCGCTCATATTTGCGGGCGAAATTAAATCGCTCGCTTATCGTGCATGCGCCGCTTCGGCAGGGCTCGGTCAATTTCTGCGGTTTGAAATTTTAAATTTTACGTCTCGCGTCCACCGTAAAATTTGAGAGTATGCTTAAAATTTTAAAATTTCGGATCGCTCCGAGTATGAAATTTGACGACTTTAAAATCATAAATTTCGGCCATATTTCGCTTAAAAAATTGATATAAAATTTCGAATTTCGGCCATTTTTGTGCGAAATTTCTCGCGAATTTATGCACTCTTTAAAAAACTGATTTAATTTTAGCGTCTCTGCTAAAATTTCTACGGTAAGGCCAAATTTACCGCTCAGCCAGCTACTTCAAATGCTCTTTCAACTCCGCGATTTGCCGCCTTACTTCGTCTATTATTTGCGGCGAGTTTTCCCAAATTTCAAGAAAAGTCCATTCATCGCTTGGCGGGTTGATCATATTTTCCAAAATCGCAACGACTTTCTGGATGGTCGGTTGTAATTTATCTAAAAAATCCGACGGACACGCATACGGCGAGCCAAAGCATATCAAAACATGCCCGACCGCCCTGATTTCATCGTAGTTCTCATTTCTCGGATCGAAATTCGCTGCCGTGCTTTGCAGCAGATCAAAATTTTTGCTCTCCCAAAACCTCGCGAACCAGTCCGCCGCCTCGTCGTTTTCGTACGCCTTGTAGCCCCAATCGCCCATTTTATTCCTTTTAAAATAAATTCATCGCCAAGCTTTAATGGCACCTCTTGCTTAAATTTTACCCGCCCAAGCTAAATTTTAAGCCGCTTTTTGGCTACACGAGTCCGCCGCAAAATCAAAGCCGAGAACAAAACTCGCAACGCCAAGTCAAACGCTAAATTTAGCTTAAATTTGCTAAAATAGCCAAAATTTAAAGGATTTTTGATGTTCGAAGGAATGGATTTTTCGAAAATGGGGCAGATGCTCGATCAGATGCAGGCCAAGGCTAAGCAGATCGAGGAGGAGAATGCGCGCAAGGAATTTACCGTAAAATCGGGCGCGGGCATGGTCGCCATCAGGCTAAACGGCGCGGGCGAGGTGCTCGATCTGAGCATCGACGACAGCCTTTTTAGCGACAAGGAAAGCCTGCAGATCCTGCTGATCTCGGCGATAGGCGATGCGATAAAACTCGTCGAAAATGAAAAGAAAGGCGCTGCAGCATCCATGCTAGGAGGGCTCGGCGGCCTAGGCGATCTACTCGGCGATAAGGGCTGAGGCGGTTTTGCAAACGGGCTTAAATTTGGCGGATCGTTTAAATTTAGAAATTTGCGAGCTAAGTCGGTAAATTTAAACAAAGTGGGGCGGATGAAATTTCAAAATTTTATAGTTTTAAAATTTCGCGAAGCAGTCGATCAGAGGGTTTAGAATTTACAAGCGGCTGTCGCGACGCGCTTCGATCGTTTTGCCTCTGTGCAAACACAAAAGAGATAAAAATTTAAACGGCACGCAAGACACAGCTAAATGTCATAAAACAGACAGTATAAAGTACAAGCGCGACAAGCAAAATGAGCGAAAAAACTGATAAACACAGGAAAGTAAGAGTAGCCGAACGAGCCACGCGTAAAAAGCGGCTCCAAAGCCCAACCATGCGATAGGAATTTGATGGATATTTTAGAAAAATTTAAAGATTACTTGAAGCAAAACGAGCTGAAGGCGCCCAGCTTTCATCCGTACTTTGAGGAGGCGCTCAATTACATGCTGCAAGCGGGCGGGAAGCATTTTCGCGCGCAGCTGCTGCTAGGCGTCGTTTCGGCAGTGGATGAGCGACGCTTTGAAGGTGCGCTGGCGATCGCGATGGCGCTTGAGATGATCCACACCTACTCGCTTATCCACGACGATCTGCCCGCGATGGACGATGCGGATCTGCGCCGCGGACGGCCGAGCCTGCATAAAAAATACGACGAGGTCACGGCGATTTTGGTGGGTGATGCGCTAAATACAGACGCATTTTTGATCGCCGCGAACGCAAACCTAAGCGACGAAATCAAGATAAAATGCATTAAAACTCTAGCGCGAAATGCAGGTAGTAGCGGCATGGTGCTGGGTCAGGCGATCGATTGCCGTTTTGAAAACATCCCTCTAAAGCAAAGCGAGCTTGAGTTTTTGCATCTGCACAAAACTGGCGCACTCATCGCAGCGGCGTTTGAGCTAGGCGCCATAATCGGCGGGCTAAAGGACGAGCTCGCGCATGAGCTTTACAAGATCGGCCTGAAACTAGGGCTTATATTTCAGATCGAGGATGATATCATCGACGCCACGGGCGACGAGGCAAGTGCAGGCAAGCCCGTAGGAGCGGACGGCGCGAAAAATTCCTTCGTAAATTTACTCGGACTTGCGGGCGCGAGGAGCTACAAGCAGCGCCTAATAGACGAGGTAAGCGGCGCGATGAGCGACTATGATGCGAGCCTACGCGATTTGGTTTTAAATTTGATAGAAAAATACCTGAAAGGATGAAAAATGTCGAGCGAGCAGCTAAGTAAAATTTCAAACACGATCAAATTTCTAAGCGCGGATATGATCCAAAGCGCCAACTCAGGCCATCCAGGCACGCCGATGGGGCTAAGCGACGTAATGAGCGTATTTATGAGTAAGGTCCGCCACAATCCCAAAAATCCCGCGTGGCTAAACCGCGACCGCGTCGTATTCTCGGGCGGGCATGCAAGCGCGCTCGTGTATAGCTACCTCTATCTTAGCGGATACGATTTGAGCATGGACGATTTGAAAAGCTTCAGGCGCCTGCACTCCAAAACACCCGGTCACCCGGAGATCGCTACCCCGGGCGTCGAGATCGCTACGGGACCGCTCGGACAGGGCGTCGCAAACGCAGTCGGATTTGCGATGGCCGCAAAATACGCCGCGCATCTGCTAAACGAGGAAGGAAACGAGATCATCGATCACCGCGTCTATTGCTTCTGTGGCGACGGCGATCTGCAGGAGGGCATCAGCTACGAAGCGTGCGCGCTTGCGGGCAGACACAACCTCGATAATCTCACGATAATTTATGATTCTAATGGCATCACGATCGACGGCAGCACCGATATCGCGTGGTTTGAGGACGTTAAGGTGCGATTTGAAGCGCAGGGCTTTGAGGTCGCGCGCATCGACGGGCATAATTTCGATCAGATAGAATTCGTCCTTGACGAGGTCAAAAATAAAACCAAACCCTACCTCATCATCGCAAATACCACGATCGGCAAGGGCGCGCTAGAGCTTGAGGGTACGGCCAAGACGCACGGTGCGCCGCTTGGAGAGGAGCTGCTTGCACGCGCTAAGCAAAGCCTGGGCTTCGATCCCACCCAAAGCTTCGTCGTAAGCGAGGACGTGCTTTTTGAAACGCGCGCCGCGGTTGAGAGGGGCGATTTAGAGGAGCGGCTTTGGAAGGAGAAGCTTGCGAAGTTAAGCGATGAAAAAAGAGCGCTTTTAAACGAGCTTTTAAATCCCGATTTTAGCAAGATAGAATTCCCAGATTTTAGCGGGCTCAAGGTCGCCACGCGCGATAGCAACGGCAAAATTTTAAACGCCATCGCAAACGCGGTGCCCGGCTTTTTGGGCGGAAGCGCCGATTTGGCGGCGTCAAATAAGACCGAGCTAAAAGGCGGCGGCGACTTTCCGTGCGGCAAAAATTTGCACTTCGGCATCCGCGAGCACGCTATGGCGGCGATCGGCAACGCCTTTGCAAGATACGGGCTTTTCATCCCGTTCAGCGCGACGTTTTTTATCTTCAGCGACTATCTCAAGACGGGCGCTAGACTTGCGGCGCTGATGGGTTTGCGCCACTATTTCGTCTTCACGCACGACAGCATCGGCGTGGGCGAGGACGGGCCGACGCACGAGCCTATCGAGCAGCTTAGCACCTTCCGCGCGATGCCCGGCTTCTATACCTTCCGCCCCGCAGACGGCAACGAAAACGTAAAATGCTGGCGCGCGGCGCTTACTCTGAATGCGCCCGCGGCGTTCGTCTGCTCGCGCCAAGGGCTTGAGCCGCTGCCTAAGGCGGTTTTGGGCGACGTGCAAAACGGCGCGTATCTGCTAAGGCAAAGCAAAGAAGCACGTATCACGCTCATCGCAAGCGGCAGCGAAGTCTCGCTCTGCCTAAAAGCGGCGGCGATCCTACAAGAGCAAGGCATCGGCGCAAACGTCGTAAGCGCACCGTGCTTCGAGCTTCTGTGCGAGCAGGACGCTGACTATCTGGCGCAAATCCTGCAGGCGCAAACTAAAATTTTAGCCGTTGAAGCCGCAAGCGCGCTTGAGTGGTATAAATTTGCAGACGCGGTACACGGCATGCAAAGCTTCGGCGAAAGCGGCAACGCGGGCGAGCTGTTTAAGCTTTTCGGATTCACCGATGTCGCGATCGCAAAGCAGGCCAAAGAACTTTTAGAGCAGTAGCGGAAAGGGTAAAATTTGAGCGAAAAAATCAAAATTTCGTATTTAGATGGATTTAAAATTTACGGGTTAAAAGCCCGCACGAAAAACGCGGACGAGCTAGGCGGAAGCGGCAAAATTCCCGCGCTGTGGGCGAAATTTATGAAAGAGTGCTATGACGGGCAGAGCGAGATTTACGGCGTCTATTACGATTACGAAAACGGCGCCGACGGGTTTTACGATATCTTTATCGGCGCTAAAGCGCCCTGCAGCGACGAAGCCTTGGAGATCAGAAGCGGCAAATACGCGGTTTTTAGCTTCCCGAATGAGCCGCAAAACGTAGCAAAGTTTTGGGGCAAAATTTGGGGCTTTTTTGAGGCAGGCGAACTAAAAAGAGCGTTTGGAACGGATTTTGAGTTTTACGGCGGAGACGAGATCAAAATTTTCATCTCGGTTTTGTAGGGCGGCGCATGAAATTTATAAACGGCGAGTGATTTTTGCCGCCGCGACGATGAGCTTTTGCGTAAAATTTCATCCATAAAGCGGTAAAATTCCGTGCACAAAACTACGCGCGCGAAGGCAAATTTTATGCCGAAAGCGCGCCGTACCTTAAGCCGTGGATTTAAAACGAAATCTAAATTTGTGCCGTTAAATTTCAACCCCCGCCCGCAAAATCAGGCGAAATTTCACGCGGAATTTCATTTTTAAATCTGTTATTAAGCCATTTTTGGCTTAAATTACATTTTCATTCGGGTAGATGTCCGAGCGGTCGAAGGAGCGCGCCTCGAAAGCGCGTAAGGCGTCAGCCTTCTAGGGTTCGAATCCCTATCTACCCGCCATTCATTCAAATTTCACCCAATACTCGGGAGCTAGATGAGCAATAAACTCCTTTCGATGAGCCTGCAAGAGCTGTGGCAGCTCTTTCCGATACGTCTCGTACCGCACGATCCGCGCTGGAGCGAATACTTTAGGCAGGAGCGCGAAATTCTGCGCGGCCTGCTGCGAGACCCCGGCGAGATCAAGATCCACCATATCGGCAGCACCGCGGTAAGCGGGATCTGGGCGAAGCCGATCGTAGATATTTTGATCGAATGCTCGGATATTGCCGCCGCCAAACAGCGCCTGGTAGAGGCCGGCTATCTGCTAATGAGCGAAAAGGGGAGCCGCTGCAGCCTAAATAAGGGCTACACCGAAGCGGGGTTTGCCGAGCGCGTTTTTCACGTGCATCTACGAAATTGCGGTGATGCGGATGAGATATTTTTTAGAGATTTTTTGCGGGAGAATGCGGATATCGCCGCGCAGTACGAGGCGCTTAAATTAGAGCTTTGCAAGCGCTATGAGTTTGACCGCGACGCCTACACTGCGGCAAAAAGCGAATTCGTGCTTAAGCTTACGCGCATTGCTAAAGAAAATCTAAAATAGTCGCGCAACTTTGAGCCTCTGCGTATAAGCTCGCTCGCCAAGAGCGATAAAAATGGCTAAATTTTAAATGATACGGGTGGATAGTGCCGCTTTTTGCAGATTAATTTTTATAAAATTTTGACCGTAATTTCAAATTTAAAGAGCGACCGCCCAGTTATTGGTAGATAAAATTTTACAAATCCAGCTAGCAGCGAAGTCTCTACAAAACACACCGTATCATACCGCAACGAAAGGTGTTCCCGCGCTTCGGTACAAATTTAAATTTAAAAGCCTACGCATCGTTAAATTTTTAGAATTTCACCAAAAACAAACTCATAAACTCGCTAAATTTAAAGCGGCAAAAATTTAAAATTCCTCACCGCTAGCTAGCCACACAAATCCGTCTGGCGCTTAAATTTAATGATCGCTCTTCAGCCCCGCGCCGCAAAGCGGAATGATGATATCTCCTTGCAGATCACGACTTTCTTTGTAGCGCAGATACGCCGCGTAGGTAGCCGCGGTCGTGTGCTCGACGTAAAATCCGCCGCGTGCAAGCGCCGCTCTGGCAGGCAGTATGTCGCTCTCGCTCGCCAAGATCACCTCGCGCTCGCCCGCGTAGCTTGAGCCGAGAATTTCGACCGCGCGCATCGGTCTTGCGATCGCGATACCCTCCGCTAGCGTCGGCTGCGGCTCGATCTCACGCGCCGTACCTTCGGCGCCGAAAAGCGGAGCGCAACGCTCGCCCTGAACGATAAAAATTTTTGGCAGCGCTTTGATAAGACCGCCCTCATATAGCTCGCCGAGCGCCGCTTGAGCGCCCAGCAGTAGCGTGCCGTTGCCCACGGGGATAAAGATATTGCGCGGCACCCTGCCCAGCTGCTCGTAGATCTCATAAACGTAGCTCTTCGTGCCCTCGTAAAAGATCGGATTATAAACGTGGTTGGCGTAATAGATCTGCTCCTGCGCGGCCTTTTTGCGGCACGCATCCGCCGTCTCGTCGCGGCTGCCGTCAAACACCGTGACGTGCGCGCCGTGGCTTTTGATCATATCGATCTTTTTGGGCGACGTGCCCTTCGGGACGTAAATTTCGCATTCGATGCCCGCACGAGCGCAGTACGCTGCCACGGCGTTGCCTGCGTTGCCGCTGGAGTCTTGTAGCACCTTTTTTACGCCGATATTTTTGGCGTGCAGCACCAAAACCGCCGCACCGCGGTCTTTAAACGAAAGCGTAGGCATCGCGTAGTCGAGTTTGAGATAGAGATTTTCGCCAAATTTTACGCTCGCCGTAAGCCCCTCGCCCATAGAGATTTCTTTAAATTTAGCCGTGTCGATACCCATAAACTTGCGGTATCTAAAGATGTTAAACTCGCTTTGATCTACGAGCGCGGGGTTAAATTTAGGCGCGTCGGAGTTTAGTTTATACGGCCCGCCGCAGTCGCATTTATAACTCAAAGTATCGATGGGCGCGTGCTTGCCGCAGCCCGTGCAGATGAAATCGCTCATTTTCGCTCCTATTTTTTCTCTTTGATTTTTGCGACGGCCTCGATCTCTACGAGGCAGCCAAAGTGTAGAGCCGTAGTCGGCACCACGACGCGAGCAGGCTTATGCGCGCCGAAAAACAGCGCGTACTGCTCGTCGATCACATCCCAGTTCTCGACGCCCGGCGTATAGACGCGGCACATCCGCACGTCGTTTTTATCCGCACCCGCGGCGGCCAGCACTGCCGCGACATTGCTTAGAG
>NZ_CALIBH010000276.1 GCF_938045775.1 uncultured Campylobacter sp. | reverse complement strand
TCGGCGGCGTTTTGGGTTTTTGATCGCCACTTACAAAAGCCTCTATGGTCTCAAGTGGTGCGGTGTTTACGCAGCCCGGATACATCAGCTCGCTTACGTAATAATCCTTCGGCAGATCATCTCCTTTTACGCCCGTACTCGCAAACAGCGGTTTTACGTAGTTTAAATTTTCTTTAGCGATGATATTGTAGCATTTTGAAGCGTTCATCGTGCCGATTTTGCCGGTAGGAAGGTCCGCCGCGGCCATTTTTTCATCCAGTAACCTATCGAAGCGGCTAACGAAGATGCTAATTACGGTTTTTGGTAAATTTGCTTTCGGGAAGTAGCGGCGAAAGCCTGCGATCCCCTCTTTTATCGCCTCGATACATTTTGCGGCCTGCTCCGGCGAAAAAACCAAGGTCGCGTTTACGCTGATCCCCTTTTTCAGTAGATCGCGCATCGCTTCGTAGCCCGCCTTGGTCGCGGGGATTTTGATCATGACATTTGGCATGCCGATCGTGCTATATAGGTGCTTGCCCTCGCGATACATCGCTTCGGCGTCGTCTGCAAAGCACGGATCAACCTCGATGCTCACAAAGCCGTCATCGCCGTTGATAAAATTTTTAAGCAGGCTCTCCGCCGCACTTCTGATGTCCGCAGTGGCTAAAATTTCATACAGCTTTTTAGGCTCTTTTTTTCTAAATTCCTCTTTAGCCGCATCGTATGCTGAGGAGCTTAGGATCGCGTTTTTAAAGATTGTGGGATTTGAAGTCGCGCCGTTAATTATCCCTTTTTTGATCAGCTCGTCGAAATCTTTATCGATAAAATCGCGCTCCAAAAAGTCGCACCAAAGACTGAAATTTAGGGCTTTATCATACATATTTCATAATCTCCTTCAAATCCTTTTTTTCAATGCAGACGCTTGCGTGCTCTTTTAAAATTTCATTTGCGCAAAAGGCGATTTTAAGTCCCGCCTCGCGAAACATCGAAACGTCGTTCGCGCCGTCTCCCACGCACATTACTTCGCTTGCGCTTAGGCCCATCAGCGATTTAAGCTGCGCAAGCAGTGCGCCTTTTGAGTATCCAAACATCATCTCACCGCCGAAAAGCCCGGTTAAAATTCCGTCCTTTTCATGCAGATAGTTCGCAAAGCTCGCGTCAAAGCTCAGTTTTTTCTGCGCGGCGTCGGTAGCGAGATGAAATCCGCCGCTAAAGACGATCACCTTTATGCCTTTATTTTTCAGATACGCGATGATCTCGCTAGCGCCGCAAACAAAAGGCAGGCTTTCTGCGATAGCTTTGGCATCGCTAAGCTTCATCCCCTTTATAAGCGCCACGCGCTCGCTAAGGCTCTCGAAAAAATCAAGCTCTCCCGCCATCGCACGCTTTGTAATTTCGCTAACTTGTCGCTGCGTGCCCATTTTAGCGGCGAAAAAACCTATCGTTTCGCCGTCCATCAGCGTAGAATCAAAGTCGAAAACACAAAGCTTTATCATAAATATCCTCGCAAAAATTTAGGAATTATAGCTAATTTAAGTTTAAGTTTTTTGGAATTAGCATAAATTTTTCGCTTTTTGCGACCTCGTAAATTTTGCTCCTAACCCCGAACGAGCATAAATTTATATATTTTTTTTCGCCAAAATATAAAATTTCATCTTGATGATAGTGTCCCTCGATGATTAAATTTGCCGCGTAAAAATCGATCTTCGGCGCGATTATGGCCTTGAAACCCGGCATTTTTCTGTAGAGGTTTTTCCCCTTTTGCGATTTTAAGATCATCTCTGAAATTTTAAATTTCAAAGCGCGATCGAGCAGATCCATAAATTTCAAAAAAGTTCTATTTCGTAGCGAAAGCAGCGCAAATTGCGTTAGACGCGGCAAAAACAGATCGCCGTGCGCAATCTGTACCGCTTCGCCACCCTTGCAGATAAATTTAGCGGGCTGCGCGGCGTTTGGATAAACTTTTGCGCGGGGGAAAATTTCGCGCAGGTTAAAATCGTGGTTGCCCTCGAAGTAAAAAATTTCGCATTTTTGCGACAGCTCGTTTATTAGCGCGATCTCCTCTTCATAGAAGCGCTGCACATAGGTCGTATTTGCCAAAAAATCAAACATATCGCCCATCATAAAAATTTGGGGTGGCGGCGTAGGCTCAGCCTTTAGCGCGCGCAGAAATTTCAAAAATTGCGGTCTGCTCGCGCCCGCGTGCGCATCGCCGATAAAGATCGCGCCCGGTTTTATCGCCTGAATTTGATTATTTTGCATCTAGGCTCCCGCGCGTAACGGCTTTTGCGAAAAAGTTCATCGCTTAAATTCCGTGTGCGATACGCGGCAACGCCGTAGCTTCGGCGAATCCGCACATTAAATTTGCGTTTGCGACCGCCTGCGACGATGCTCCGCGCAAAAGATTATCGATCGCCGAGTTGATCCAAATTTTATCGCCCGCAGTTTTTACAAAAATATCGCAAAAGTGCGTCCCTACGACGTTTTTTATACTCACGGGCTCGCTTCGGACGCGCACGAAAGGCTCGTTTGCGTAAAACTCCCGTAGCACCGCCTCTGCATCCACACTCTTTTGCAGTACGCCAAACGTGCTAACCAGCATTCCGCGCGTAATCGGCAGCAAATTCGGCACGAAAAGCGTGCTA
>NZ_CALIBH010000275.1 GCF_938045775.1 uncultured Campylobacter sp. | reverse complement strand
AATGAGGCAAACAGGCTCGATGACGACGACGCGCCGCTGGATCTGTGAAATAGCGCTTAGACTAGCGCTGATCGTTAGCGTTTTTTGCTTCGCGCTTTACGCGCAGGATTTGGACGACGCGGGCTTTTGCGCGCTGGCGGCGTTTTGGGCTTACGCGCTATTTCGGGTGCTATTTAGCTTTTTTTACGAGGCGAAGCAGCGCGCCAATGCGGCGCTATTTCGCAGCGGCGGGATTTTGATTAAAATTTTTAGGGGCAGGCTTATAAGCGGGGTTTTAGCCTTCGCGGGCGCGATCCTCTTAAGCGTCACTTTGGCGCTAGGCCTAGCGGATCTGCGCGGCGCAGAGCTATTCGTGACGCTGGCGGCACTGCCTGCAGCTCTTGCTCTGATGCGCCTGGCGGTGCTGAAGCTAAGCCTAAAAGAGATTAAAAATCCCAGAATTTTATCGCTCAAACTTAGCATTTTGCTGCTCGCCGCGCTTGCCGTAGCGGTAAATTTCGCCATAAATTTAGCCTATTTGCGGCTCGCAGACGGCGCAGATGCTGCCGCACACTCTTTAAATTCCGCGATAAATTTTACTCCGCCCGCCCGCACCGCCGCATCCATGGGAAATTTCGCGACAAACGACGCTTCCGCGCCTGTCGGAAATTTTGCAACAGATAATGCCGCTAAAAATTCCGCCGCGAGCAACGCCGCTATAATTGTCGGAAATTCCGAGACTGATAATGCCGTCAAGCCCGCGCCGAACGCCGCTAAAAATCTCACCGCTTCGCCCGCAAATTTTAAAGCGAGCTCCGTCGGGGCGGTGTACGCCTCGGCTGAAAATTATAAGGCAGTTCCCGTCGCTACATCGCAAATCAACGCTAAAAATTCTACGACTAGCCCCGCCGTAGCGCGAAATTTAGCCCAAAATCCCTCCGCACCGAGTATGGCTGCCGACAGTTCCGCTGAAAAGTCCGCGACAAGCCCCGCATCGGTAGCCGAAATTTTTGAAATTTTAAAATCTACCGCGCCGCAAGCGCACTTCAGATCCGCTCTGCTAAATGAAATTTACGCTTTGAAATTTTACAAAAACGCGCTGTTTGATCTGGCGCTGTCGCAGAGCCCTAGCGCGCTGAAAATCGCTCTTTTGTTTCTAATCTGCGCGGGAGATTTCCTCTTTTACTGCGCGATTTTGCATCTTTGCGCCTTCGTGCTTTTTATGCCGCGGGCTGCGCCCAAAATAGGGCGCTTTAGCGGCACGATCTTTGCGCTTGCCTACGTCACGCTGTGTTTGATCTGCGCCGCGCAGATGCGTACGGCAGGCAGTGGAGCGGAGGGCGTACATCCTAAAAGCGCGGTTGAGACGGGCGTGCAGATCGTGCTGCAAAGCGGCGAGCGGCTGATCTTAAGCGCTCGCGAGGCGGACGCGCTAAGAGGCGAGCTAAACGCCACGCGCTTTGCCGCGGAAGCAAACGCCGCATCCGCGCTAAATAGCTACATCGACGCCGTTTACGACGAGGGCGCGAGGCTTAGCGCGCAGAAAATGGCGGATTTCAATTACTCGTTTCTGAGCGATTATCTGGTGCTGTGGCACGGCGTGTGGGACGATGATGCGGGGGCGTATCTGAATGAGAAATTTGCGCTCTTCGTGAGCGAAAGCTTCCCGAAAGATTTTGGCGAAAATATCGCTAAAATCGCTGCGGCAAACGTCAAGAATTATGAGAGTTCGCTAAATTTTACGCTCAAAAAATACGGCGCGAAAATCGATCTTAACGTCACGCAGAGCTTCAGCCTAAAAAGCAAGGCGTATCGCGCGAGCGGGACGGGGCTGGGGGCGCTGGGCGGCGTGCTGGGCGCAAAGCTGCTAAGCAAGAGCCTCGCTAAAACTGCGGCTAAAACGGGCGCAAAGACCCTTACCAAGGCGGGCGCCAGCGCGACCAGCGGTAGTGCGGGGCTCGTGTGCGGCCCCGGCGCGGTGGTGTGCGTGCCTGCGTTTGCCGTGGCTACGTGGTTTGGGTTGGATTTTGCGTTTGCCAAGGGCGACGAGGCGCTCAATCGAGAGGAGTTTGAAGCTGCGATCGTGCGCGATATGATGGCGGCGAAAGAGGAGCTAAAGCGCGCGCTGGCGGATGATTTCAACGCGACGATAGATGAAATTTCGAGTGAAATTTTAAATTTAGACGGGAAGTAGGGCGGCG
>NZ_CALIBH010000274.1 GCF_938045775.1 uncultured Campylobacter sp. | reverse complement strand
GAAATTTTGTTTTAAAATTCCGTCGCGCCACGCTTTAAATTTGCCGCTAAATCTAAGTGAAGATGCGCGAGATACGCTATTGTTGTAGCTTATATGTTTTACAGCGAGATTAATGCTGGACTTGGTTTAAATTTTACGTTCCGCGACGATTTAAATTTAGAATGTGTGTATTGCCACCGCAAATATTCGCTTTCATATGCACCAAGCTAGTTAAAATTTAATGCCATGCATGCGCTCTATCATCATTTCTCGGCAATCGGCTATCGATGTACGCGAGTAAGCGGCTAAAATTTACCGCGCGCCGCCAACGTCCGTTCGGTGCAAACTTGACCACGCTCGCCGCTGCGAGCGCGAAGTAGTATCGAGCTGCAAATTTTAAACTATCTCGCTGCACGCGCTTGGGAATAGCGCCCTGCTTCGCGGGCAAAGCGCGCTAGGTCTTTAAACCGTCAAATTTCAAGCCCTGAAAATTCCTCGTAAAATTTATTTAGATAATCGGCGTAGTAGAAGTTTTGATTTCTAGCATCAAATTTACCTGCTATTTCTAAAGCCATTTTATAAGTATTTTCATCTCCAAATGCGACAATGGGGATAAGCAATTTTAAATAATTCAGATCGTCGTTGCTATCGAGTATAGTGTGCGAATGCTTACGCGCCAAGCTTAGCGCTGTTTCGTGCTCTCCCAGCCTAACGGCGATCTCGATTAGCGGTGCGATCTGATTTATGAAGCGAGGATCTGACTCGATCATTGCAGCGGCCTTTGGCAGCAAAGCCGTCGCTTCCTCTATCCTACCCAGTGCTACCATACTAAATAAGATCGGCGCGTAGGTTGTATATGGCACTTTGATACAACCTAGCTCGCCCGAGATTATCGGCGCAGCTAACTCCAGTGCCGCCTCATACTCGCCCGCAAAATTTAAATACGCGATCTCGCTCGATGCCTCGCACGCCTCGCAGCCGTCCATATCGTCTTTGGCTAGCTTTTTCCACATCTTGTAGTTCGCTTTCGCCTCTTTAGACTCGCCCATGTCAATGTTTTGATTCGTCAAAGCCTTATAATAGCGTGATAACGAGAGCCCTTCTATGCTCTCGTAGTAAAACAGCATCGTCTCGTTCATCTCGTCTATAAGCTCTTTTTCTATCATAGAGCTTTTAGCGGCGTCTGGAGCTATCCATCTAAATTTCCATAGGCAGTCCACGAAGCAGACAAAATTCGAATATTCCTTCTTTTCCAAATTTTTTGCGATATAATCTGTGAGCCACATTAGCGCCTTCATTCTTAAAAACGCACCGAATTTTCCAATTTCATCATTCACTATAAAATCACAAATTTGAGTGGCAAATGCAAAATTTTTCGCTCTTATGGCGTCTCTTATTGTGCTATTGATGCATTCCTCCTTATCTGCCATACTTTTAAGCCCATTTAGCTCTTCATAAAGTCCCTCTAGCGAGCTCTGTTTCATTTTCGCTCCTCGTTAAATTTTGCGATAATTATATCCATTTAGTCTGAAGTTAGGCAGCTTATCGCGATTTTAAAGCCCAGAAGGCAAAATTTAAAATTTATAGCGTTATCTTAAAGCGGCTTTGTTCGCGCCGTTTTAGCGCCCTATTTGCCGCCGCGATAGGCAAATTTCAGCTTCGTTATATAAATTTGATATTAAAATGCCGTACTCATAAATTTTTAAAAAAAGGGGAATTTATGGACATAAACACACGGCGTCTTAAAAGCGAGTTTGAGCAGATAAGCCGCTTTGGGGCTTTGGCGGGCGGCGGGCTTACGCGGCTTGCATTTTCGCGCGAGGACAAAGAGGCGCGCGACTTCCTCATATCGCTACTTCAAAAAGAAAATTTCAAGATCAAAATCGACGATGCAGGCAATATTTTCGCTAAATTTGGAGGCGTTCAAAATCCCGATCTACCGTCCGTAAGTGTTGGTTCGCATATCGATAGCGTGCCGCAGGGCGGCTTTTACGACGGCACGTTGGGCGTCATGACCGCTTTGGAGGCGATCCGTGCGGTGCGAGATAGCGGAGAGAGACTTGCGCGACCGCTGGAACTCATCGTCTTTGTTTGCGAGGAATCAAGCCGCTTCAAAATGGCGACCGTAGGCAGCAAGATAATTAGCGGCAAGCTCTCGCGGCAGCGGCTAGGCGAGCTAAAGGATAAAGACGGAATTTCGCTGTTTGACGCCATGCAGGATTTCGGGCTAAATCCCGCAAATTTAAAAAGCTGCGTCCTGCCCAAATCTAGCTTTCATAGCTACATCGAGCTTCATATCGAGCAGGGGCCGGTATTGCAGCGACGCGGCATCCCCGTAGGCATCGTCACGGGTATTGCCGCACCCGTGCGATACGAGCTGCGGATCGAGGGTAGAGCTGATCACAGCGGCGCTACACCGATGGATATGCGCTGCGACGCCCTGGCTTGCGCTAGCGAGATCATTTTAAGCGCGGAGAGGATCGCCAAGGAGGGCAAAACCACGGTCGCGACGACGGGCTATGCAAACGCGCTGCCCGGCGTGCTAAACGTGATCCCGGGCTCCTGCACGCTAGGGCTTGATATACGCGATATCGATGAGGAAGCGCTCAGGGCGGCGGACGATCGAATTTGCGCCGCGATAGGTGAAATTTGCGCTCGCAGAGGGTGCGGATTTGAACTAAAAAATCTCATCAAAGATCACCCCGTAAAGCTAAGCGAGGAGATGATAGATCTGCTTGAGAGCTGTGCCGGCGAGCTTAAAATTCCAAGCCTAAGGCTTCCTAGCGGTGCAGGACACGACGCGATGAATATGACGGAGCTTGCGGATCGCGTGGGGATGCTTTTCGTGCCGTGCAAGGACGGCATCAGCCACAACGTAAATGAAAGTATAAATTGGCACGACGCGTTTGCCGCTACGAAGGTTTTAGCTGCGGCGATGTTAAGCTTAGCCAAAAAATAAAGGAGAGAAAATGGATGCTATCGCACAAAAAGTAGAGGCGCTCAAAGGCGAGATGATCGGGGATCGCAGGTTTTTTCACTCGCATCCCGAGACGGGCTGGTTTACCTTTTTTACGACCGCGGTTATCGCAGATCGAATGCAGCGCCTGGGCTATGAGATAAAGCTCGGTCGCGAAGTGGTGAAAGCTGAAGCGAGGCAGGGCGTAGGCAGTAAGGATGCCTGCGAGCAGGCGAGGCAGCGCGCCGAGGGGCTTCTAAACGCAGATCAGATAAAATTTCTTGATGCGATGGAGGATGGGCTAACGGGTCTCGTGGCCGAAATAGACACGGGGCGCGCAGGCAAGACAGTCGCTTTTAGATTTGACATAGACGGCGTGGACGTGACCGAGAGCATGGACGCGGATCACCGCCCTTTTAAGGAGGGCTTTCGCTCCGACATTAGCGGCATCACGCACGCGTGCGGGCACGACGGGCATATCACGATGGGACTTGCTTTAGCGAAGCTGATCGCGCAAAACTTAGATGATTTCAGCGGCAAATTTAAATTTATCTTTCAAACCGCCGAGGAGGGCACCAGAGGCGCCGTAGGTATGGAGGCTGCGGGCGTCACCAAGGGCGTGGATTATCTGCTGGGCGGTCATATCGGCTTTCAGGCGACCACTATGAGAGGCATCATCTGCGGTACCAAAAAGCTGCTTGCGACCACTAAATTTGACGTAAATTTAAAGGGTAAGTCCGCTCACGCCGCGGGCGCGCCGCAAAATGGAGCCAACGCTCTGCTCGCCGCAGCCGAGATGGCGCTTGATATGCACGGCATCACTAGACACGCAGACGGCGTCACGCGTATCAACGTCGGCGTGCTACGCGCGGGCGAAGGGCGCAACGTCATCGCGCCTAACGGCTACCTCGCGTGCGAGACGCGCGGCGAGAGCACGGAGCTGAATGAGTTTATGAAAGCCAAATGCATGGACATAGTGGAGGGCGTTTCTAAAATTTACGGCGTCAGCTACGACGTGCAGGTTACGGGCGGTACCGCAGGCGGCGATAGCGACGAGGCCACCACGCAGCTTTACGAGGATGCGGCGAAGGCATCGCCGTTTATCGACCATGATAAAATCGTAAGAGAGCTAAACTTCGGAGCATGCGAGGACTTCGCGCACTTTATGCGCTCGGTGCAAGATGCGGGCGGCAAGAGCGGATATCTGATGATCGGCACGACGCTTGCGGCGGGACATCACAACGCCAAATTCGACTTTGACGAGGACTCGCTGCTTGCGGGAGTGGACGTGTATCTGCGCTGCGCGTATAAGCTAAACGGCAAAGCTTAAGGAAGGCGGCATGAAAAGAGCACTACTTCTAAGCGCTTCCAGTTACAAAGACAGCGGCTATCTGAACCACTGCAAGGGGTGGATCAGGGAATTTTTGGGAGGTCTTTGGGAGGATGAAATTTTATTCATTCCGTTTGCGGGCGTTAGGCGCACAAGCGAGCAATACGAGCAGAAGGTCGCGGACTGCTTGGAGAGCAACAATATCAGATCGATCCATCGATTCGCTGATATGAAAGCCGCCGTTAAAAATGCCAAATCGATCTGCATCGGCGGTGGCAATACCTTCGTGCTGCTAAATGAGCTTTATAAATTTGATCTCTTAGGCGTGATCAAAGACGCCGTGGATAGCGGTACACCGTATTTCGGCTGGTCTGCCGGCGCAAACGTCGCGGGCAAGACGATGATGACCACCAACGACATGCCGATCGTCTTCCCGCCCTCGCCCGTGGCTCTGGGGATCTTTCCGCACCAGATCAATCCGCACTTCATAAGCGGTAAAATTTCAAACCACAACGGCGAGAGCAGGGAGGAGCGGTTGGAGGAGTTTTTGATCGTCAATCAAAACGACAGCGTCTATGCTATGCCCGAGGGTAGCGCGTTTTTGATAAACGGAAACGAGTGCGAAGCGATGGGGCATGCGGACGTGCTAAAATTCGAGTATAAAAAAGAGATCTCACGCATCGCCGTGGGAAGTAAATTTAAAATTTAAAAGGAGTTATCGTGCAGACACTTAGGTTACTTTTGGCGCTTGCGGGTATCGTCGCAGTCGTCGCTTTACTAATCATGAAGAAGGATACTAAAACCGTGCTTATCGGCGTGGGTTTGGTGCTGTGCGTGCTTTGTCTAAAGCCGCTGGACGGGCTGGGCGCCTTTACCTCGTATATGACTAAAGCAGGTCTTATTAAGGCGATATGCGCCAGCATGGGTTTTGCCTTCGTGATTAAATTTACCGGCTGCGACCGCGCGCTCGTAAATTTACTCACTAGACCCCTCGGCAATATCGGATTTTTATTGATCCCGCTCGTCGTGGCGCTTACATATTTTATCAATATCGCTATCCCCTCCGCTGCGGGCTGCTCGGCTGCGGTCGGCGCTACGCTGATCCCCGTGATGATGGCTGCGGGCGTTAAGCCAGAAATGGCGGGCGCAGCGGTGTTTGCGGGCACTTTTGGCGGCGTTTTGAGCCCGGGCTCGGCGCACAACGTATTCGTAGCCGATATGGTAAAAGCGCACAATCCATCCTACACGGTTCAAGACGTTATCGGGGTGCAGTTTTCCAGCGCGATTACCGCTTTGATCGTAGTTTTAATCATAATTAGCATAACAGCGATAGTTTGCAAAGACTACACCAAGGGGGTGAATTATCTAGCGCAAAGAGAAAATTCCGCAGGTGCAGACGGCGCAAGCTCCGCCGCGGCAAGCTCCGCCTCATCCGCCGGTTCAAATTTAGATGC
The DNA here is from genome assembly GCF_938045775.1 of uncultured Campylobacter sp. Taxonomy (GTDB): domain Bacteria; phylum Campylobacterota; class Campylobacteria; order Campylobacterales; family Campylobacteraceae; genus Campylobacter_B. Next base: position 1,307 of record NZ_CALIBH010000274.1, on the reverse strand, counting down.
GCAGCCTCAAAAAATAAACGTCTTATACGCGCTTATGCCGCTAGTACCTTTGGTGATTTTAATCATCGGTGGTACGTCCAAGCTCAACACGATCTCCTTTCTTAAATGGACGAAGATGGGCGTCGCCGAAGCGATGCTACTGGGCGCTATCCTCACCATCGCCGTTACTCTAACCGATCCTCAAAAAATTACGAAGGAATTTTTCAAAGGCATGGGTAGCGCGTATGCCGAGATCATAGGTATCATCATCGCTGCGGGCGTCTTCGTCGCGGGGCTTAGCGCGTGCGGCGCGATCGATTTCGTAATCGAGTGGCTTAAGAACGAGCAGGGCTACGTAAAATTCGGTGGAACCTTCGTGCCGTTTTTTATGGGTATCGTAACGGGCTCTGGAGATGCGGCGTCGATGGCGTTTAACACCGCCGTGACCGTGCACGCCGACGCGCTGGGTTTTGAGCAAGATAAGCTCGGTATGGCGGTTGCGATAAGCGGCGCGCTAGGCAGGAGCGCATCGCCGATTGCGGGCGCTTGTATCGTTTGCGCGGGACTTGCGATGGTAAGTCCTATCCAGATCGCCAAAAGAACGGCTCTTGGGATGTTTCTATCCGTCTGCGTCATCGCATTTGTTATTTTGTAAAAAGGCTTATTTGTGGATATCGTGCAGAGATTTTTAAACTACACCAAGATCAACACTACCACGAATAGAGCTGCGGGCGCTGCGGGCATAATGCCCTCAAACCCCAAGGAGCTTGAGTTTGCAGGCCTCATAAAAAGCGAGCTCGAAGCCCTAGGCATAAAAAATATCAGCCTCAGCGAGAAGTCGATTTTGATCGCTAAAATTCCCTCAAATTTAGACGCGCCCGCTGCGAGCATAGCGTTTTTTGCCCATCTTGATACCAGCGCCGAGCAGCGCGGCGACACCAAAGCTCAGATCGTAAGATACGAAGGCGGCGATATCTGCCTAAATAAAGAGCTTGGGATCTATCTCAAAGCGAGCGAAAATGAGGAGCTGCAAGATTATAAAGGGGGCGAGATCATCGTAACGGACGGCACCAGCTTGCTAGGTGCCGACGATAAGGCGGCGATCGCCGCGATCGTAAATGCGCTGGAATTTTTCGTCCAAAATCCGCAGATCAAGCACGGCGAAATAATCGTCTGCTTCGTGCCGGACGAGGAGCAGGGTTTGCGAGGCGCAAAGGCACTGGATGTAAGCGAGATAGGCGCAGATTTCGGCTACTGCCTTGATTGCTGCGGTATCGGCGAGTTTATCTACGAGAATTGGAACGCGGGCGATTGCGTCGTTACCTTCA
>NZ_CALIBH010000273.1 GCF_938045775.1 uncultured Campylobacter sp. | reverse complement strand
CTCGGCGCGCGCTTGCCAGAAATCGGAGCGATTTTATATTTCGTGCAGGCCGCTTCATCGCAAAGCGCGCCTGTGAATAAAATCAAAATTTCATATTGCGGCTATGTTTGTACTTTGCGCTAGCCGCTACGCCGCGCCCGTTAAATTTACGCTCTTTGCGCACCCCATCGCATTGTGCTCGCAAAGCTCGCGCTTAAAATTTGCGCCCGTTCATGCGCTTGCTAGCTTGTACTTCCGCGAGGCGCCGTTTTGTGCTGCAAATACAGCCTTATCGGTCGTTAGTAAATCCGCTCAAATTTAAACGACTTGCGCGGGTCAAATTTGAAAATTTAATCCTTCCAAAGCCACCATTTCAGCTTGGCTTTGTCGGGACGGGGCGTGTTTGCGTAGTAACAAACCATGCGGTAAACATAGAGGATGCATCTGCCGCGCCAAAGCGCCTTTATGCGTTCATTCGTCTCGTCCGGATCCGCGCCCTTTAGCGAAGCGATTTCAGTGTAGCCTAGCGCCAGCAGATCGGCCTCTGTCGCCTCGCCGACATAGGGGATTTTCTTAAAATCGCTCGCACCTTTACTTAAATTTTACTCCAATCTTTATTCAAATTTCGCTTGGCTCGCTATTTGGATGAAATTTTAAAACCCCCTTGAGAGTGCGGAATTTCAAAATCTCACTCGTGCGAGGCAAATTTTAAAATTTTATCTCGCCGCCGGGCCGCCGTTACGCTTATGCGCGCCGCTTTTTAGCGCTAAGACGTCCGCCGCCCGCTCATTATCGGAAATTTTATCCGCAAGCTAGCAGGGGGGCTTGGGCGCGGCAAAGATTAAACGTTTTAAATCCCCAAACGGAGTAAATTTACACTTCCGCCTTGCACCAAATGCAAAAATCTGATACGTTTGTTTCAAACTCCAACGGATTTTGTAAAAATATGACGACGGCGCTTCGGCGTCACCCGAGCTGCCTTTGTGCGCATTTTGATTAAAATTTCTTGCGCGCGGAAACCATGCTTAAAATTATTTTGTGTCAAATTTTACGTAAGCTTTGGCGCTAAATTTGACTCAAAATCTGCTCGCAAATTTCGCGTGGGTTTTGCGCCTGATAGATCGGCCGACCTACCACGATAAAATCAGCTCCCGCCTCGCGCGCGACGTCCAGATCCGCCACTCTCTTTTGATCCCCCACGCTCTCGCCAAACGGACGTATACCCGGGCAGAGCGTGATAAAATTTGCGCTCGTAGCATCCTTTATCAAGCGGCTCTCGTAAGTAGAGCAGACCATGCCGTCAAGTCCTGCTTCATAGCTCATCACGCCAAATTTGCGCACGGCATCGCTTAAATTTTGCTCGTAAACCGCGCTAAATTCCGCCTGATCAAAACTCGTTAGCGCCGAAACCGCTAGCACCAACGGACGCGAAGCTAGCCTATCCAGTCGCTCCATCACGGTAGCCATCGCGCGCTTGCCACTGCTTGCATGCACGTTTATGATATCGACGCCGAGCTTAGCGATCTCCTCGGTGGCGTCGGCCATCGTGTTTGGGATGTCGTAGAGCTTTAGATCGAGGAAAATTTTAAAATTTCCGAGCCTTTTTAGCTCCCCCACAAAGCCCGCTCCATCGCGCAAATAAGTTCGCAAGCCCACTTTTAGCCAAATTTTATCCGAAAAGTCCGCAAGCCCCTCCGCCAGCTGTAAACACTCCTGCTTCGAGCCCAGATCAAGCGCGACGCAGAGCCTCACCGTTTATCCTTGCCGCGTACTGCGCCTTTGCTGTCTGCGGGTCTTTTCGAGAGAGCGCCTCTGCCGTCCGTAGGTCTTTTTGAGACGGTGCCTCTGCCGTCCGCAGATTTTTTCGGCGCGATAGAGCTTTTGCGTCCAGCGCTACTTTTCGGCGTAGTATTTTTACCAGAAGTGCCCTTTTTTGGTGCAGCGCTTTTGCCGACTCTGAAATTTCTATCCGCGCCCTCTTTTTTTGGCGCGGCGTCTTTGCCTCGTTCGCCTACCTTAAAATTTTTACCTCGCTCGCCTGTTTTGAAATTTTTGCCAGTTTTCTCCGTCTTGAATTTATCTTCGGTCTTGAAATTTCTCTCCGTTTTAAATTTTTTGTTCGCGGTAAATTCGGATTTTTTTGCGGACGTGCTGCGAGTTTTCAAATTAGCGGGCTTTTTAGACGGTCTGCTTCTGCTCGCCGTAGAATTTTTCGGCGAGCCGCTCCTCTTTGCTTTGGTAAAATTTTTTGTCTCGCCGTCCGCGCCTGCGGGGATGAAATTTTTCGCCGTATCGTTGCTGTCCGAAACAGCGGAGCTTTTCGCCGCAGCGGACTTAAAATTTTTGACTACCTCCATGGTTGTCTCTAGATTTTCGCTTGCCGTCGCAGTCGGCTTGGAAATTTTATCCGCCGCGATATTTACGTGGCTATCTTTTAGCGCGTCCAGCACGCCGTTTATAAATCTTGGCGAGATGCCAAGCTCCTTGGCGGAGTTGATTGCTTCGTTTATGACGATGCCCGCGTCGGTGTCCGTAAAGCGCAGCTCATACGCCCCGAGCCGCAGTATCGCGCGCTCCAGAGCCGAAATTTCGGCGAGCTTAAATTCCTTTAAATTTTCGTCTATCAGCGCATCGACTGCGGCGAGATTTTCGCTAGCTCCGCGCAGAAGCGCGAGCGTCCAGTTGCGCTGTTCGTTGCGAATGCGCTTTTCCTCCAGATATTCGTCCGCAAAGTCCTCGCTGCCGCCATTCATATCTTTAGAGTAAAGCAGCGAGATCGCAGCGAGCCTGGCTTGGTGTCTGGTGGCCATTTTACGCCTTTATGTTGCGAAATAGGCTTAGAAGCTCGATCGCGCCGCTCATCGCCTCAAAGCCCTTGTTACCGGCCTTTGAGCCTGCACGCTCGATCGCTTGCTCGATATTATCGGTAGTCAGCACGCCGAAAGTCACGGGTGCGCCGTATTTTAGCATGGTGTTTGCGATGCCCTTACTTACCTCGGCGCTTACGTAGTCAAAATGCGGAGTAGAGCCGCGGATAACCGCCCCTAGGCAGACGACGGCGTCGTAGAGCTTGGAAGCTAGCGCCTTTTCAAGCGCGAGCGGGATCTCAAAAGCGCCAGGCACTAGCATTAGGCTTAAATTTTCCTCCTTGCCGCCGTGGCGCAAAAATGCATCGTGCGCCCCCTCGACTAGGCGATCTGTGATGATGTGGTTGAAGCGGGCGTTGATGATTAGAATTT
>NZ_CALIBH010000272.1 GCF_938045775.1 uncultured Campylobacter sp. | reverse complement strand
AGCTCAAAACATAAAATTTAAAATAAGCCGTTTTCGATATAATTTTCAAAAATTTCGGAGCGGAAAATGGGTAGAAAAGAGCTTCTGGGCGGTGCAAAACGCATCGTCGTAAAAATCGGCACTTCAACGCTTACCAATGCGGACGGCTCGCTAAATGAGCGGCTCATCAAAAGTCTAGTCGCGCAAATTTGCAAGCTAAAAGATGCGGGCTTTTGCGTGGCTTTGGTAAGCTCGGGTGCCGTGGGCGCGGGCATGGGGCTGCTCGGCATCGCGCAAAGACCTAAAATTTTAAGCCGCAAGCAGGCTCTAGCGGCGGTCGGACAGGTCGCGCTGATGCATCTTTACGAGCGGCTGTTTTGGGCGCATGACCGCATTATCGCGCAGCTGCTGCTAAGCCGAGGCGATTTTAGTGACAGGGCACGCTATCTTAGCGTGCGAAACGTCTGCGCGGAGCTGCTCTCGCGCGGCATCGTGCCGATCATCAACGAAAACGATCCCGTCGTAGCAGATGAACTCAAAGTGGGCGATAACGACACGCTAAGTGCGCTAGTAGCGGGGCTAATCGATGCTGATTTGCTCGTGATTTTAAGCGACATCGACGGGCTGTACGACAAAAATCCGAGCGAGCACGCGGACGCAAAACTTTTAAGCTTTATCGAAAAAATTGACGAACGCATCGTCAAAATGGCAGGCGGCGAGGGCAGTAAATTCGGCACGGGCGGCATGGCGACCAAGATCGCGGCGGCGCAAATGGCAAATCAGATCGGCACTAGCCTGATCATCGCAAACGGGCGTACGGACGGAATTTTGCTTAAAATAGCGGTGGGCGACGAGGTCGGCACCCTCTTTAGCGCGGGCGCGGCGCGGCTTAGCTCGCGTAAATACTGGCTCGCATACGGCGCGATCAGCAAAGGCGCGGTGATTATCGACGCGGGCGCGGCAAAAGCGATAAAATCGGGCAAAAGCCTGCTTGCGGTCGGGATTGCCGAGGTGCGCGGCGAGTTTGAGCGCGGCGAGATCGTAAACGTCTGCGCGACCGACGGCAAGCTGCTGGCGCACGGCATTAGCAACTATTCAAGCTGCGAGCTTGCGCGCATAGCGGGGGTAAAAAGCGATGAGATAGAGCAGGCTTTAGGCTACAAAAGCGACGATGACGCGATACATGCGGATAATATCGCGCTGCAATGAAATTTTAGCCGTGTTCGCGCGTTTAAATTTTAAACGGAGGGCGAAGATGAAAAAGATTATATTTTTTGCGTTACTTTTGGCGGGCGCGGCGTGGACGGCAAAATTTGACGAACCGGACGCCGATAAAAACGGCGAGCTAGACATTTTTGAACTGCGCGGATATGAGCCGGCGGATTACGTAAAAGCGCCATGCGCAAATTGGAACGGGAAGGGTGGGCATAATGCCCGGCGAGTAAGCGAAATTTTGACGTAAGAAAATCCGAAATAAAATGACCCAAAGCGCGCTAAATTTAAACCGCCGTGCGGATAAAAATAAGACGCACTGTAATTTTAGACGCGATAGAAGCAACGCTTGCGGCATTTATATACGCAACACGCTATTTGATTTATAGATTAAGGAGCGAAAATGAATGAAATTTTAGAGATCTGTAAGCGCGCAAAGGCCGCTTGCAGCGAGCTTTTGAGGCTTGATAGCAAGGCTAAATTTGAAATTTTAAACGCCGTGGCGGATGAGCTGCTCGCGCAAAAGGACGCGATAAAAGCGGCAAACGCCAAAGACCTTACAAACGGCGAGAGATTGGGCCTTAGCTTGGCATTGCTAGACCGCCTAAGACTAACGGACGCCCGCATCGAGACTATGGCGCAGGGCGTGCGCGAGGTGGCGGGCTTTGCCGAGGTCGTGGGCGAAAATCTAGGCGGCTGGAGCCATCCAAACGGCATGCAAATCAGCCGCGTTCGCGTGCCGCTGGGGGTGCTTGGTATCATCTACGAGAGCCGCCCAAACGTAAGCATCGACGCGGCGGCTCTGGCGCTAAAAAGCGGCAATGCAGCGATCTTGCGAGGAAGTGCCAGCGCGCTAAATTCAAACATTTTTTTAGTAAATTTATTTAATGAAGCGGGGGCGAAATTCGGTTTGCCGGCGGGTGCGGTGCAGCTCGTGGAGAGTCCTGAGCGCGAAGTAGTGGCGCAAATGGCGAAAATGAGCGAGTATATCGACGTTTTGATACCGCGCGGCGGCAAGAGCTTAAAAGATTTTATCGCGCAAAACGCGAC
>NZ_CALIBH010000271.1 GCF_938045775.1 uncultured Campylobacter sp. | reverse complement strand
GCGCCAAGTAGCTGCAGGCGTAGCTCAACACGGCGCGCACGCCAGAGAGCTTCTGCTGTCGCTAAAATGGGCGGCGCAGGGCAAGCTAGATCTGCCCATAATAGGCGAATACAAAATCATCAATACCGCCAAAGCCTTTGGAATTCCAACTGAAGGCAGAGAGTTAAAAGAGGTAGCGATCGAGCTTGCCGATACGCTTTTGACAGATCTTTCGCAAAGTAGCGGCGAGTATAAAACCATCACTGCGCTCGCGCCCAAGGAGCGTCAAGAGGTATGGCGCAAGCTGGATATCTTGCCAATTAGTGCATATAACGAAGTCTTTGAGGCGTATCACCGAACGGGTGTAGGCACGGACGGAGACTGGCGCAGCGTGATGCAGCATCTTTTGCGCTGTGGGCTTGCTTTTACATTCACCGGCGTAGTAGCTGCGAATATCGCTACAGATGCGCTATTTGGCGTAGGGGATCGCGTAACTTCCAAAAGCAATATGGGCGCGCTTAAAAAAGGCTGGGTCAATATCGCCGTGCACGGACATCTGCCGACATTAGTAAGCCTAATAGTGGAGATCGGAAATTCTAAGGAGTACCAAGACAAGGCTCGCGCAATAGGCGCGCAGGGGATCGCATTTTACGGCGTGTGCTGTTCTGGGCTATCGGCGATGTATCGCAACTGGGGCGTCGTGCCGCTCTCAAACGCCGTAACTGCCGAACTCGTAATAGGCACGGGAGCGCTTGATCTGTGGGTCGCCGATGTCCAAGATGTCTATCCTGCGATCATGGACGTAGCTAACTGCTTCCAGACCAAGGTCGTTACTACAAGCTCATCAGCTAGGCTCCCCGGAGCCGAGCATATAGGCTACGATCATCACCATAGTAATATCGCCGAGACTAGGAATTTAGCGCGTAAAATTCTAGACCGCGCATTGCAATCTCACGAAAAGCGCAAGGGCCTGCCGGTATATATCCCACCGTATGAAGTCGAGGCCGAAGTTGGCTTTTCGGTAGAATTCGTCCATAAACACTACGGCGGCATGGAGCCGTTAGCGCACGCGCTAAAAAGCGGTGAAATTTTAGGCATCGTAAATATGGTCGGCTGCACCAATCCTAAAGTGCCTTATGAGCGCGCTATCATAGATGTCGCACAAACCCTAATCGAAAATAACGTCCTAATCCTAACCAATGGCTGCGCGTCGTTCCCGCTAATGAAGCTGGGCTTTTGCCAAAAAAGCGCGTATAAAAAAGCAGGCGCGTCGCTGCGGGCGTTTTTAGAAAAAGATGAGCTTCCGCCGGTATGGCATGTGGGTGAGTGTATCGATAATACCCGCTCCAGCGGAATTTTCGCAGGTATCGCAGGGGTGCTAGACAAAAATCTCTACGAGCTGCCGCTTGCCTTCACCTCTCCTGAGTGGGCGAACGAAAAGGGCGTCGATGCCTCGCTCGGATTCCGCCTGATGGGCATCGACTCGTATCACTGCGTCGAGTATCAAATCCACGGCTCCGCAAACGTCATACACTTTTTCAAAGAGGGCACCAGGCGGGCGCTTGGCTCTGTGATGCACGTAGATACCGATCCGGTCGCGCTTGCGCTAAAAATGGTAAGCGACATGCGCTTAAAACGCAAAGCTCTAGGCTGGCAGTAGCGACGACGGATTCATTTCGCATCGCATTTTAAGCGATGCGAAATTTCATGATAAAATTTAACCCTCTTGCGGACAAATAAAATCCCACAGCTAAACGAGCAGTAAAATTCTACAACTAAGTGGCTAGCAAAACCGAGGTCAAATAAAGATAAAATTTTCGCGCCGCATCCGTTCGTGGAATTTTAAATCAAATCTTCAAATCCTACGTAAAATTTCGCCGC
>NZ_CALIBH010000270.1 GCF_938045775.1 uncultured Campylobacter sp. | reverse complement strand
GCCTCGACGCGCTTTAGCGACGGCAGCGAGTTTGGATTCGGCGGCGAGATCGGCATCAGCACGCAAAAGCTGCACGCCAGAGGGCCGATGGGGGTGAGAGAGCTCACGACCTATAAATACGTCGTCCGCGGAGGCGGGCAAATTCGCTAGCGGCTCGTCTTTTTCAAAAGGATCATCTTGCGAGCGCTTTTGAGAGAAATTTTGCTTCTCTTGCGCTCGCAACTGCAAACAGAAGTCTAGCTTGCGCAAAATTTTAGCTTCTAACTCAAAAAATCGCCTCGAAATACTTGCAAATTTTATCTTATATCGCAGGCTAAATTCGGTCTGCGATACTTTTACCTAATAAACTGAAATTTTATAAATCACCTCTGTCAGAATTTTAAAAATATATGACGCTAAAGCTTTGCCATACAGGCGAAATTTTGTATCACATCTTACTAAAATTTAAAATTTTTAATAAAAATTATATATTCCGCACGATATAATCGCGCATCTGCTCGCAGCGCGAGCGATAGCTAAATTTCAAGGAGATGTAATGAAAATATTTAAAGCCCTGCTCGCAACAGCGCTGATCACCGCCACCCTAAGCGCTAAGACGCTCAAAGAGGGCACGCTCATAATAGCCACAGAGGGGACTTACTCGCCGTATTCTTTCTATGACGAGAAAAATAATCTTACCGGCTTTGATGTCGATATCGCTCGCGCACTAGCAAAAGAGCTAGGGCTAAAGGCGGAATTTTTAACCGCGCCGTGGGATGCGATGCTCGCGGCATTTGACGCAGGCAAAGCAGACATAGCGATGAATCAAGTAAGCATAACGCAGGAGCGCAAGAAAAAATATAATTTCAGCGAGCCTTATACCGTGGCTTATGCTGCGCTAGTAGTGCGAGCTGATAACGAGGAGATTAAGAGTTTTGCGGATCTTAAAGGCAAAAAAAGCGTCCACTCCGCTACCAGCAACTGGGCTGACATGGCGCGCAGCTATGGCGCCGAGATCGTTACGGCAGACGGATTTAGCAAGGGCGTGGAGCTCATCATAGCTCGTCGTGCAGACGCTACGATCAACGACAACATCACATTTTTCGACTATATGAAGCAGCGCCCGAACGCCCCGCTAAAGATCGCAGCTCAAGGCAATGAGCCGATCTATTCCGCCGTGTTGCTTAAAAAGGACGACGAGCTGACGGCGCAGATAAATTCCGCGCTAAAATCGCTAAAGCAAAAAGGCGTGCTGAAAGAAATTTCACTTAAATATTTTGGCAAAGACATTACGGAATAAATTCTACGACCGCTTAGTTGAAGCGTGGAATTTTAAACTTAGCTGAGCGGAATTTTGCATTTTAAATTTCGCTCATAAAATCTTGGAGGAATTATGAAAAATTTAATAAAAACTTTGCTTGCGTGCGCGCTTTTAATATGCGGCGCAAACTCTAAAACACTACGCGAAGGCGTGCTTAAAGTGGCTACGGAAGGCACCTTTTCGCCATTTTCGTATTATAACGACAAAAATGAGCTCGTAGGATACGACGTAGATGTCGCGCGCGCAGTCGCCGAAAAGCTTGGTCTAAAAATAGAATTTCTAACCGCGCCTTGGGATGCGATGCTTGCAGCATTTGATGCAGGCAAAGCAGACGCTGTGTTTAATCAAGTAAGCATCACTGACGAGCGCAAGAAAAAATATGAGTATTCTGTGCCCTACACCGTCGTTTACGGAGCTATTATCGTGCATAAAGATAACAACGACATTAAAAGCTTCGAGGATTTAAAAGGCAAGAAAAATGCAGACTCCGCTACCAGCAACTGGGCGCAAGTCGCTAAAAAATACGGCGCGCAAAACGTAACCGTCGATAGTTTCGCCAAAAGTATGGAGCTGCTGATCGCTCGCCGCGTAGATACCGTCGTGCGCGATAATACCGTATTTTACGACTTTTTAAAGCAGCGCCCGGACGCTCCGATTAAAATCGCCGCAAAGCTAAAAGATGTCGATTATAGCGCCGCAATCGTGCAAAAGGGCAATAAAGAGCTCGCAGATCAAATCAGTAAAGCCTTAAACGAACTCAAAGCTGAAGGCAAGCTAAAAGAAATTTCGCTTAAATATTTCGGCAAAGATGTGAGTGAATGAACGAAACAAGCAGAATTCTAGAGCTTGTTAGCAGCTCGCTAGAGCCGATGGCGCTAGCCCTGCTGCAAGTTACGATCCCGCTTACGATAGTCTCATTTCTGCTCGGGCTCGTGCTTGCGGTGCTGACGGCGGTCTCGCGCATCGCAAATTTTAAAATTTTAAAGCAGCTAAGCGAAATTTATATTTGGATTTTTCGCGGCACTCCGCTTTTGGTGCAGCTTTTTATCGTCTATTTCGGACTTCCAATCGTTGGGATCACACTTGATGTTTGGGCTGCTGCGATCATTACCTTTAGCCTCAATATCGGCGCTTACGCTTCAGAGGCGGTGCGAGCTGCGATCCTATCAGTGCCAAAGGGGCAATGGGAGGCGGCTACCTCGCTAGGCATGAGCTACGCTCAAATTCTGCGCCGTATTATCGCTCCGCAAGCAGCGCGCATATCGCTGCCGCCGCTATCAAATATATTTATCTCTACGCTTAAAGACACTTCGCTCGTAGCCTCGATTACGATGGTCGATATGTTTATGGTCGCTCAACGTATCGCTGCACGGGCATTCGATCCGCTCACGTTATACGTACTGGCGGCGCTATTTTATCTAGCGGTCTGCACCATTCTTACGTTCTTACAATCCAAGCTAGAGCGACGATTTTCAAGGTTCGTGTGATGATAAAATTTACGAACTTAACTAAGCGCTTCGGCGATCACGTCGTGCTAAATGGGCTAAGCTTAGAATTTCGCGACGGGCAAACGACAGTGATTTTAGGAAGCTCCGGCTCCGGCAAATCCACGATGCTGCGCTGCATAAATCTGCTCGAAATTCCAAGCGGCGGCGAGCTACAGCTGGGCGAGTTTAAGATAAATTTCGACGCTCCGCATAAAACAAGCGAGTATCATCCATTCCGCGCGCATACGGGCATGGTTTTTCAAAGCTTCAATCTCTTTCCGCACCTCAACGTCTTGCAAAACGTTATCGAAGCGCCCATACACGTGCTAAAGCAGCCACGCGAGCTTGCCGAGGCAAATGCAATGGCACTGCTAAAAAAGGTCGGTATGGCGGATAAAGCTGGCGCGTATCCGGCTCGCCTCTCCGGCGGTCAGAGCCAGCGCGTGGCGATCGCGCGAGCACTTGCGATGCAGCCTGAGTTTTTGCTGCTGGATGAGCCTACGAGCGCGCTTGATCCCGAGCTTGAGGCACAGGTGCTAAAGACTATCGCCGAGCTTGCCGCAGAGGATCGCTCGCTTATCATCGTCACGCACAATATGGGCTTTGCGCGCAAGATCGCAGATAGAATTTTATTCTTAGACGGCGGAGTTATCGCATTCGACGGCGACGCAGAGGAATTCTTCGGTAGCAGTGATGAGCGCATAGCTAAATTTATCGGAGCGATGAGCTTTTAAATCCATTAAATTTCAAGGAGAAAAGATGAAAATAGATACCCTAATCGTAAAGGGCATAGAGGCTAAGTCCAACCCCCATAACGCGGTGATTCCGCCGATATATCTAGCCAGCACCTTCGTGCAAGAAAGCCTGGATGATTTCGGCAAATACGCCTATTCGCGCGGCGCAAATCCTACGCGCAACGCCTTTGAGGAACTTTTCGCAAAATTCGAAGGCAGCAAATACGCCTTCGCGCTAGCCTCGGGTATGGCGGCTACGAGCGCTGCATTCGCGCTGCTTAAAAGCGGCGATCGCGTGCTGCTAAATAACAACGTTTACGGCGGCACCTATCGCTACGTAAGCGGGATTTTTAAAAATCAAGGGGTCAATTACGACTTGGTGGACGATCTAAATTTGATCAGCGAAATTCCAAGCGACGTTAAAATGGTCTTCATCGAAACGCCCTCAAATCCGCTTTTGCGCGTAACCGACATTGAGCGCATAAGCGAGCTCGCGCATAAAAACGGCGCGCTTGTGGTGATGGATAATACCTTTTTGACCCCATATTATCAGCGCCCGCTAGAGCACGGCGCAGATGTCGTGGTTTATAGCGCGACCAAATACATAGGCGGGCATGCCGATCTGATCGCCGGCATCGTTACGACGAATGACGATGAGCTTGCCGCAAGAATTCAGTTTATGAAAAACACTCTGGGCGCGACGCTATCGCCTACCGACGCGTATTCGCTAATACGCGGACTTAAAACGCTAAGCGTGCGCTTCGACCGCCAGAGCGAAAATACGCTAAAAATAATAGAATTTTTACGCAGCAATCCTGCGGTAGAGGCGGTAAATTTCGCGGGCTCGCATTCGGCTAACGAAAAAGAGATACAAAATCGCCAAGCTAGCGGTATCGGAGCGGTCATCTCACTGGTGCTTAAGCCGCAATACGACTATAAAACCTTTGCGCGCAGCCTTGAGCTATTTGATCTAGCCGTGAGCCTGGGCGGCGTAGAAAGCCTGATCTGCCACCCCGCGTCGATGACGCACGAGAGCTATCCGCGCGAGCTGCAAGAGCGCATCGGCATCAGTCAAAATTTGCTGCGCCTAGCCATAGGCATCGAAAACGTGGACGATCTCATAGCAGACCTTGCCGCCGCGCTAGAAAAATCTAAAAAATAGGCGGCACGGAATTTGCGCAAGCTCGCGGAATTTCTACGCAGGCTTGTAAAAATTTACGCGGGCGCGCAGAATTTATGCCAAAATTTCGTCCAAAATCCTTATAGCTTCGCTCGTGAGGCTATAAGGGAGCGGTCTTTACAAACCGGCGCGCAGGGCGGGTTTAAAAAGACCCGCCGTCGATTATTTCATCTTACAAAAATCTTTTTTCGCAAAACCTATGCCTATTTATCGCGAGCTAAATTTTGTATGAATTTTCACTCGTTAAATTTTACGAAGCGCGCGGCTTTGCGTAAAATTTAAATTTAAAAATTCCGTCACTACGTCGTTGAAATGAAATTTTAATTTATACGCACGGCAAAATTTATCTAGACCTCTTGCTAAAACACATTGTTTAAATTTAATTCGTATAAATCTATCTAACCGCCGTTTGATATTGCCGAGCGAAGAGCTTAAATTTAATCAAAAATTTAAAGACGGCGGCGGATCTGTGCCGCACCACGCCAGCTATTTGCAATCGCTCGGTTTAAAATTTGATGAGCCAAATTTTAAACTGGACAAATTTAGGCTCTATCCTGCTCAAAATTTAAAATTCTGCACGCCGTTTAAATTCCGCTTAAATTTTAGCCGCGTTTTAAATTTAGCGAAGCTACTTCAGCTCGCCCCAGCGCTTGGCGATGTTTAGGCTAGTCTTTAAAGGCACGTTTAAGCTTGCCGCGCTTTGCATTATCTCCTGCGCGCGCTCGCCGAAGCTCTGCGCCAAATCGTCCCGCACCTCAAAAATCAGCTCATCGTGGATCTGCAATATCAGCCGCGCTTCGCCACTTAGCAGCGGCGAAATCTCAACCATCGCCTTTTTAATGATGTCGGCGGCGGAGCCTTGAAATTTCGTATTCACCGCCTCGCGCTCGTAGCTCGCATAGACCATATTGTTGCGCGCATTTGCGAAGTCGAAGTAGCGCCTGCGCCCAAAAAGCGTGCTTACGTAGCCGTCCGCTTTCGCGTTCGATTTTATGCTCTGTAAAAACTCCTTGATCGTGGAAAACGCCGCGAAATAGCGCTCGATATAATTCTTCGCCTCGGCGCGCGCGATGCCCAGGCTGTCGCTTAGCTTGCCCGCGCCCATGCCGTAGATGAGGCCGAAATTTATGCTCTTTGCGATCGTGCGGTGCGCGGGCTGCGCGTCGCCGAAGATGCTTATTGCCGTGCGCGCGTGAATGTCCTCATCCGCTCTAAACGCCGCCAAAAGCGCAGGATCGCGCGAAAAGTGCGCGAGCAGGCGCAGCTCGATCTGTGAGTAATCAAGCGAGATCAGCGAGTAGCCCTCCTCTGCCAGGAAGCAGTCTCGCACATCCTTCGCAAACGTGCCGCGCGCTGGGATATTTTGCAGGTTCGGATTTTTGCTCGCTAGCCGCCCGGTAGCCGTGCCGGTCTGCAAAAAATTCGATCTGACGCGGTTTTGCGGATCTGCAAGGGCAAGCTGTAGCAGCGGCTCGCAGTAGGTGCTTTGCAGCTTAAACAGCTCGCGGTAGTCTAAAATTTTACCCACCGCAGGATGCAGCGCCGTAAGATCCTTCAGCACGCTTTCGTCAGTGCTATAACCCGTCTTCGTGCGCTTTGCGGCAGGAAGCCCTAGCCGCTCGAAAAGCACGGCGCCGAGCTGAGCGGGAGAGTTGATATTAAACTGCTCGCCGCAAAGCTCGTAAATTTCATCCGTAAGCGCTCGCAGGGACTTTTCGTTGCGCGCGATAAGGCTCTTTATCATCTCTACGTCTATCTTGATGCCGCATCTTTGCATCTGCCAAAGCACCCTCACGAACGGAAACTCAAGCTCCTGTGCGAGCTTAAAAAGCGCAGGCTCAAGCAGCCCCTTAAGCTTAAAATACAGCCTCAGCGTCACCCACGCATCCTCGCTCGCATAGATCGTAGCGGCGTCCAGCTCCACGGAGGCGAAGGTCTCGCCCTTTTTGACGACGTCGCCAAAATGCACCGTCTCATACCCAAGATACCGCGGCGAGATAGAGTCCATTCCCACGGCGTTTGCGGGATCGAGTAGCCACGCTAGCACCATCGTATCGGCAAAGCGCGCAGTAGGCTCGATATTAAAATTATTTTTCACGATCTCAAAATCGTATTTTAAATTTTGTCCCACGACATATCCGCGAAACAGCGAGCCGATCGCGGCCTTTGCGGCGTCCGAAGAAACTTGAGCCGGAGCGCCCAAATAGCTATGCGCTAGCGGGACGTAGTAGGCGCGCTCCTCGTTAAACGCAAACGAAAAGCCCACGATCTTGGCGCTTTTGCTATCGATGCTAGTGGTTTCCGTATCGAAGCTCACTAGGGTATCGGCGCTGACGCCTTCGCACAGCCTCGCAAGCTCCGCTGCATCAGTGATACAAATAGGCTCAAAGGGCGTTTTAAAAGCGCGCTCGGAATTTTGTCCGCCGCAAGCGGAGCCGCTAGGGATAGAATTTTGCCCGTCTAGCCCCCCTAAGGCATCGTCCAAGATAGAGCCGCCGCGAGACGGCTCTGCGCCGGAGCCTTTGCCGCCCGCGCCCTTCTCGCCCGTACTTAAAACGGAGCTTTTTGCGCCCACGCCTTTGCCCTCGCCCCAAAGATCAAGTCCGTTCTGTTCCTGCAAGCTTAACGCGGACAGCAGTCTGTTTAGCGCGTAATCTTTTAAAATTTCGCGGATTTTAAAAAGCGGATTTTGCTGCGGAAATTTTGCGTCCTCCAAAGGCGGGATTTCCAACTCGTCGTAAAGCGTGGCCAGGCGCTTGCTTATGTAGGCGCTCTGCCTACCTTCTATCAGATACTCGCGCTGTTTGTTCTGCGGCAGGCGGTCTAAATTTGAATAGATCTCATCGAGCGAGCCCCATTCGTCTAAAAGCTTCTTCGCCCCCTTGTCGCCGATGCCCCGCACGCCCGGGATATTATCGGCGCTGTCGCCGCAGATCGCCAAAAAATCCACGATCTGCTCGGGATAGACGCCGTAGCGCTGCAAGCACTCCTCTCTGCCGTAAAGCATCTTTTTGCCGTGACTGTAAATTTTAACGTTTTCGCCGATGAGCTGATACAGGTCTTTGTCGGAGGTAACGATGTTGATTTTATGCGTGGCGCCGTACTTTTTAACGACGCTTGCGATGAGATCGTCCGCCTCGTAGCCCTCGCGCCCGAGCGAATAAAGCCCCATCTTTTCGATCATCTCGATGCAGACGGGTAGCTGTTGCAAAAGCGCGGGCGGCGGGGCTTGGCGGTTGGTTTTGTAGTTCGGATCGATATCTGAGCGAAAGGTCTTGCCTTTGCTATCCAGAGCGAAAATTATATAATCGCTCTTAAATTCCTTCGAAAGATTTGCGATGAAGCTCGCAAATCCGCTCACCATGCCGCTGGGTTTGCCGTCTTTGGTTTTAAGCCCGCTCATAGCGTAATAGAGTCTGAAAAAAAAGCCGAACGTATCGATGATCGTGATGGTCTGCATAATGGTCCTCGGATTTAGAATTTTAACGCGTAGTGTATTAAAATTCGGCTAAATTTACAAATTCCAAATAGGACTTGACCTGCCTCATTTCAAAATTTTAAAATTTGCTATATAATCGCGCGAAATTTTAAAAAAGGATCAAGTATGGATTTTTTCACAGACTGGCAGGAGTTCGACGCGGCGGGCGCTACGGTGAAATTTTATAAAAAATCGCAGGGCGGCGTGGAGTACATCGGCTTTGATTCGCGCAAATGCGTCCCACCAGAGCCTATGGTAAATGCGCTGGTGGCCTTAAATTTCGTAAAAGACGAAACCAAAAAGGTCGTCATGGTCAATCATAAATTCCCGATGGGGCTGATCCCAAAAATCGAGTCTAAATTTGACATAGCACGCGAGGATCTAGAGGGCGACGCGGTCAAGCTCACCATTAGCCTAAAGCCGGGCGCGGTCAATGAGGGCTTCGACACCGACGCGAAGTGCCACGGCTAAAGGGCTTTAAAATTTAGATGAATATCACGACTTTTTCGCCGCCGTTTCGCATCGTAGGCGGCTATTTCATCTGCGGCTTTATCTTTTTGCTGCTAAGCGCGGCGAGCTTTTTAAAGGCGGATTTCGGCGCGATCCAAGCGCCGCAGACGGCGAGCTTTTTTCACGTATTTTTGCTGGGATTTGTAATCAGCATAATCATCGGAGCGCTCTATCAGCTCACCTCCGTTATCATCCAAAAGGAATTTTTCACCGTCAAATTTGCATTTTTAAATCTCCTCGCCTACGGCGCGGGCATGGCGCTGCTAAGCGCGGGATTGCTGCTTTCAAGCATCCCTTTGATGCACGCAGGCGGCGCCGTTTTGCTACTTAGCCTATTTTATTTTACGATCTGCTACGCGCTAAGCTTCATCGGCACGCCCAAATGGAGCTTCCCCGCCGTAGCGCTTGCGATCTCGGCTGCGTTTTTGGCAGTAGGTATCAGCCTTGGCTTCACGCTCGTGCTAGCGCTTAGCGGCGTGGAGATTTTCGGAGTGTATTTTTCAGAAATTTTATCCTATCACATATACTTCGTGCTGGGCTTCGTGTTTTTCGTCATCGTAGGCGCTGCGTGCGTGCTACTGCCGATGTTTAGTCTGGCGCACGATCTAAGCTTCGCGCTAGCAAAAGCTTCACTGGCGCTGTATCTGCTCGCGGGGCTGTTTTTGCTAAAAGACTTTGGAATTTTCATCGCAATTGCTGCGCTTGCGAGCTTTGCGGCTCAGGCGATCTATATCCTAGCTAGGCGGGTGCGAAAAGCGATAGATTATTGGAATTTAAACGTCTACATATCGCTCGCAGCTTTGGGATTTAGCGCGGCATTTTGGCTCGCAGGTCGCGCGGATTTGGCGGCGTTTTGGCTGCTATACGGCTTTTTGTTCGCCTTCATCGTCGCGCACCTTTATAAAATCGCGCCCTTTCTCATCTGGTACCACTACGTCTCGCCCTTCGTGGGTAAGCGCAAAATCCCTATGCTTGAGGATATGATAATCAAAAAGATCGCCTACGCAGCCTGCGTGCCAAATATCTTAGCGCTTGCGTGCGCGAGCTTTGGAGCGCTAACGCCCGCGGTGATCTTGCAAGCGGCAAGTATAATTTTGGTGCTAATCAACACCGTAAATATCTTTAACTACATAAAATTCGGAGAGGAAAAATGAAAGTAACGAAGGAGCAAATTTACGACGCGCTTCGCGCCGTTGTCGATCCCGAGGTGGGTTTTGACGTCGTGTCACTAGGGCTCATCTACGACGTAGCGGTAGATGAGGCGAACAACGCCAAAGTCACGATGACGCTATCGACTCAGTCGTGCCCTCTGCATGAGATGATGGTGGAATGGGTGCGCGCGGGTGTCGAGAGCGTGGAGGGCGTCGGCGAGGTGGAGATCGATCTCGTCTTTGAGCCGATGTGGAATATTGATATGGCAGAGGATCACGTCAAAGAAGCGCTTGGTAGATTTTAAGCAGCTTTGCCGCGCCCCATAGTTTAAGCTTTGAAATTCTAAAATTAGATTTCAAATTTATACCTAGGGGCTGCTATGAAAAAATTTACCGACGGCAAGAAAGAAATTCTACTTCAAACGCAAGGGCTTAGTTTGATTTCAAAGACGCTACAAAACGGCAAAGAAAGGCTGAACTCTAAAGAATTCGCAAACCACGATGCTCTGCAAAAAGCTTTCGTAAAAAAGCAAGTTGATGCCCTAAAAAAGGGCTTCATCTACGAAAACAAAGAAGCAAAATTTGGCGAGGCAATAGCGCATGCCTATATCGGCGGCGGATACAGCGGGGCGCTTGGATTTGCCGAGTTTGAGGATAAATTTTACGTCTATAAATGTAATTTTGACGAGCACGGCTGCGATTATTTAATCGTGCTGGACGGCGAGCTAAAAACTCTTGCGCAAATTGAACTACCAAAAATTTTAGCATGGAAAATGACCGCTACCAAAAAAGCTTTAGTGCTTGATTTGGACCACGAATTCTTTCTTTTCGATGGAGAGAAATTCAGCAGGCTTTTTGAAGCCTGGGGTATCATAGGAGGAGGCTTTAGTTCTACTCTAAGCGGCAACGGCGAAATTCTAGCCTGCGGCACAGATGGAATTTTAGCTTTCGGAGGCGATAAGAAGCTAAAATTTAAAACGGAATTTTCGGCGAAAGCAATAGGCTTCGGCAATAAAATTTGCGTAGCCTGTGGGGATGAAGGTGGCAAAAATATCGCTAGGCTCTACCGCCTAAAAGACTTCGCACAGCTTTGCCGTATCGAATGCGACGTGGGCTATATCCACTCCCTAAACGTGGGGCTCATCAAAAATGACGCGATTTTGGTCGTAAATAACGGCTTTGATGAGCTGTATTTTTGGGACGTCGCAAGCAAAAAGCGTCTAAGCGCACCAAAAAGCTTGCCAAGAAGCGTAATGAGGTTTGCCGCAAACGATCAAATTTTTCTTACATACTTTTACGGTGGATTTAAAGCATTCAGCTTGGAGGATTTTCGCCCCTTAGGCGAGTTTGAGTGCGAGCACTGCGTCAAAACTGCTGCTATTGAAATCTCGAGCGAGCGCCTTTATGTTCGCACCGACTACGGATTTTTTAGCGTCTATTCTTTAGCCGAGAATGGAATTAAAATTTAAAAAGCGCTATTGATAGGAATTTATCGCCCGCTTCAAGCTCATAAAATTAAACGAACTCCGCCCACCTTAAACTTGCGCGACAAGCAGGGGCGCTATTTAAAGAAATTTTATCGCAAAAATTGCGGGCTTTGAGAACTTTTTAAGGCTTCCTTTAAGCATTATCAAATTATCGGCGCCGGAGATTTTAAGAGTGGAATTTTCAAAGCTAAATTCTAAATTTTTCAGCGCGTTTTCGCTTAGGAGGCGCGCAAGCTCCAAAATATAGCTCAGCCAGGCAAGCTTGGCGGCGTCCGGCAAAATCGCGCTCAAAGGCGCGAACGTAGCTCCCAGCTCACGCTTTCCGTGCATCGAGATGATCGCGGCTATTAGCGCCTTTTCTTTATGCGTCGTGCGGTAGTTCAGCCCGCCGAGCACCATATCCGCGCTGGTTTCGTGCTTGGCGTAAAAGCCGATCGCCCGCCCGATCTCGCAAAGCGATGCTGCGGTCTGAAGAATTTTAATATATTTTTCATTCAAGCCATGCAGCGGCGATAGCGTGCAAAACAGCGCCTTTGCGAACTTCGGAGCCTCGCTGGGCTCGGAAGCGAAGCGATCTTTGAGGCTTCTTAGGCTCGGATTAAAGCTTCTAGGTAGGTTTGCGCCGCGCAAGATCGAGCTTAAAAACGCCCCCTCTCGCACTCCCACGCCGCTTGTGATGATCTTTTTCGCTCCCAGGCGCCTTACGATCTTATCAAAGATGATGGCGCCCTCTCTGATCGTGTCGTAGCGGTCTTTTTTGATCGGGAATTTCGCCAGATCAAGCGTCTTTGCGCTCATCAGCTTGGCAAAAAACGGCGCGTATTTTTCGTAATCGTAACTGAAATTATGCACGATCTTTAGCGGATGGTTTTGCAGGCTCATCACGGCGCCGGAGAGCGCTCGCGCAGAGCCGCCCATTACGATTAAATTTTGCGTGCGAAACTCGGCGCCTACCTGCGAGATCGCGCTATTTATGTATTTTTCTAGTCCTTTTGTGTCGCCGCGGTCGAAAAACAGCTCCTTTAGCCGTACCGTGCCTAAATTTAGAGAAATTTTATTCTCTATCCTACCGTTTTTGATGTAAGCAAGCTCGGTCGAGCCGCCGCCAATATCTAGCGTAACGCCCTCGGAAAAGTCGCTAAGTAAATTTTGCGCCGCATAAGCGCCCAAATACGCCTCCATCTGCCCGTCTATCTTGCGGATCGTAATGCCCGTTTGCTTGCGTACAAGATTTATAAACTCAGCCCCGTTCGGCGCATCGCGAAGTGCGGATGTACCGATGCAAAGCACGCGTTTGGCTTTGTAATTGCATACTAGGGTTTTAAATTTTTTAAACGCCAACAGGCATTTTTGCATCGCTTCGGTGGTTAAAATTCCGCCGTTTTCATAAGCGCCCTCGCCTAGGCGGATCTTGATCTTGTGCTCGGCCAAAATGAAAAATCCAAGCCTGCTCGTGCGCTCGAAAATCACGGCTCTGGCGGAATTTGAGCCCAGATCTATGACGGCGACGCGCTTGGGCATTTAAATTTCCATATGGACGTGTTTATATTTCAGCTCGTCCGCCGTCTCAATATTATCGGGATCGGTGATGATACACTCGACCGGGCATACCACGATGCAAGCGGGCTCGGAGTAATCATCTACGCACTCACAGCATCGATCGGCGTCTATGATGTATATCGGCTCATCCTCAAAAATCGCTTCATTAGGGCATTCCTCGCGGCACGCGTCGCAACTGATGCATTCTTTTGTAATCAACAATGACATATAATTTTACCTTACGAAAAAATTTATGGCGTTTATACCATAAAAAGCTTCATTTTGTTTTAAAATAGCGGAATTTCGGGCTATTTCTTAAATTTTTTAGTGGAAGTTTGAAAATCGCGACAATTAGCGAGCGCCCTTTGTCGTTTTTAAGATCTACTTGCGCACCCATCGCTTGAGCGGCATTTTTGGCTAAAAATAGCCCGAGCCCGGCTCCGGGCTTGCCGCCGTAGCGCTTAAAAGGGGCGAAATAATCGATCTCTTCGTTAAGCGACTCGCCTTTGTTTGCTACCCGCACGATGAAATTTCCGTCTGAAATTTCGCTCTCGATCAGTACTTTTTCGCCATCAGGAGAAAATTTTATGGCGTTTTGGATAAAATTTTGAATCACATGCATAAAGAGACTTTTCTGCACCGAAATTTCAAGCTGTTCAGGCTTAAGATCCATCGTCAAGTCCTTGCCTGCCGTACGCGCTAAAATTTTAAAGCCCACGCATAGCTCCCGCAGATACGCGATCATATCGGTCTGCTCGGGCGCTTCGAACTGCGCCCCCTCCTGTCGCCCGATCTCTAGGATCGAACTGATCATCTTATTCATATTGTCGATCGAATCGTTGTTATTTTTAAGCGCCTCGATATATTTCTCTCTCTCGCGCGGCTTGATGAGAGTAACTTCGTTTTTGGTTTTCATAACCGCAAGCGGGGTCTTAAGCTCATGCGCAATACCGATAAAAAGCTCTTTTTGATACATAATAAAGGTCTCGATGCGCTCAAGTAGGCGGTTTATGCTGTTTGAAAGCGGGCTAAATTCGCTTGGAATTTCCGCTGCGTCGATCGGCTTTAGAAATTTTTCATCCACCGAAGCAAGCCTTTGACTGATCAGCTTAATCGGCATCAGCAGCATACGCGAGAGAAACATCGCGTAAAACACCACCAAAAATATCATCGTCAAATTTACCAAAATGATGTCGATGAGTATTTGATTTACGATGTTTGCATAAACGCTCACGTCGGCTCGGATACTTAAAATTTTATCCTTACCATAAGGGTAGTGCAGCTGTAAATAGCTCCTGCCATCCTCGGAGCTCTCGATAAATTTAGGCTTATTGATACTTTCGTTTTCGATGATTTTGCTCTCGTATTCGCCCGGCGTGTTTTGCAAAAAAGATGAAATTTTCTCAGGCGCCACGGAGGCGTCTACGATTTTTTGCGCTCTTTGGATTAAATTTTGAACGGGAGTTTCGAAGATGGTAATTCTCATATAATTATAGAGCATTACCGAAAAAATGACAATTAGCATCAACGAAGCGGATGCTAATTGTATTACAAAGCGGACTCTTAGGCTTTTTGTGGAAAGCAAAATCTATATCCGCGTCTGCGAACGGTCTCGATCGTAGAGATATTTAGAGGCTTATCCATTTTCTGGCGGATTTGATTGATCGCGACTTCGATGACGTTTGGCGTAACAAGCTCAGGCTCCTCCCAGATAGCGTCTAGCAGCTGCTCTTTGCTTACGATCTGATCGCTGTGGCGCGCCAGGTGGGTTAGAACCTCGAACGGCTTACCCTTAAGCTCGATCTCTTGACCCAAGTAAGTAATTTTTTCCTCATCAGGATCAATGATAAGATCGTCGATTTTGATGATATTTGAGCCGCCGAAGCGAAGTCTAGCCTCGAGGCGTGCTACTAAAACATCAAAGTCGAAAGGTTTTTTGATAAAATCGTCCGCGCCAGCGCGAAGCGCTTTGATCTCGCTTTCTTTATCGTCTTTTGCAGATAGCACGACGACGGAGGTGCGCGCGGATTTTTGCTTAACCAATGCGATGAGATCGATGCCGTTGCCGTCAGCTAGCATCCAATCGGTTAGCACCAAATCATAATTTCTAATGCCGATATAATACTCTGCGTCCTTAAAACTCTCGGAAGTATCCGTCTGATAGCCGAACTCCATCAAGCCCTCCGCTATCGTCTTGTTTAAAGTCACCTCGTCCTCGACTATTAAAATTCTCATTTAATTTCCTTGCCTTAAAATTTTGCGGCGATTTTAACATATTTTAAGCAAAATTTCAAGATTTTTTAAAGAAATTTTAAAATTTTATCTCTATTTCCGCGCCGACGCTCGCGTCTTGTAAAATTTCGGGCTTTAAAATTTTCATATAAAAATAATCCATCGATCGAAATTTTGAGTGAAACTCCTGCGCGAAGTATTTTAGCGCGTCCTCTATGAGGCGAAATTTTTTCTCGCGGAACTCTGCTTTGATATATTCGCAAACCCGCGCGTAGTCAATAAATTCCTCCGCCCCGAACTTCGCCCACACCCACACGCGCTGCTCGCGCTTGCGCTCAAAATCCAGCGTCCCGATTATCGCGCCAAATTCCAGCTTTTCGATTAAAATTTTAATCATACTACGCGCTTTTCCTCGCCCTTAAGTAGCCTGGCGATATTCGGCGCGTGTTTGTAAAATACGATGAAAACTATCAGAAAGATCGGCGCATGAGTGTTGATCGCTGGCATCTGCGGATGGATCACGTAGCTAGCGATAACTAGCGCAAGCGCTGCTGCAAGCGATGCTACGGATGAAATTTTAACCGTCTTGCCGACTACAAACCAAACGGCAAGCGCGATGATAAGCTCGATAGGGATAAAGCAAGCAAGCACGCCCGCTCCCGTAGCAATGCCTTTGCCGCCGTTAAATTTCAGATACGGGCTAAAGCAATGCCCAAGCACTGCAAAGACAGCCATGCCCCACAGCACGTTTTCGTCAAATCCCAAAGCACGCGCAATCAGTATCGGCAGGACGCCCTTTAGCGCGTCGCAAGCGACCGTTAGGATTGCGAGCTTTTTTGCTTTTTGCGGATCGCGAGTTTTTAAGACGCGAAGGACGTTGGTGGCGCCTATGGAGCCGCTGCCCTCGCTTTTGATATCCACGCCGCCTAGGTATCTGCCGATCAAAAGCCCAAAGGGGATCGCAGCGATCAGATACGCCGCGAAGTAGCACCAAAAATTCGGCGCCGTAACGATGCTAAGTAAAAATTCTAAAATTCCCGATTTTTTCATAAAATCCCTTTAACTCTTCCAAAGTAGCGAAATTTTCTCGTCGTAGATGTCGGTTTTCTTCGGCGAAATTTCTTTCGTTTCGAGTTTAATATTTTTCAGATCCAGGCTCTGCTTTAGCGCGTCCACTTCAGCCTCAAATTTTTGCGTAAGGACCTCCAGCTCCTCTTGTAGCGCGCTTAGGCTATTTTCGGCATTTTTGGCTTCGCTTCGTTCATTTAAAATTTTATGCGCGCTCTTGGCGCCGCTGATCGCTTTAGAGATATTGCTAGCGCTGCGCGAGCGGCCTAAAAACGCGCCTAAGATCGCTCCGCCTATGTTTAGCGCCGCATCCACCCCGCGACTTAGCACGTCGCCCTTTTCCTTTTCATACTTTTCGCTAGCGCGCAAAATTTTATCCTCAAGGCGCGCCTTTTCCTTTTCAAATTTAGCCGTGATCTCGTCGGTTTTTGCCTCTAAAGCTTCATTCGCCCTATCGCCTAAGCGCACGAAAAACTCCTCCCTGCTCTCGCCCGGTTTTGAGAGCAGATCAAGCGCGCTAAAAAGTTCTAACCTTTCGTTGCGGTAGAGCCACTCCTTAAAGCTTTTAAGCTGAGCGTTTAAATTTTTTGCGCCCGCGATGAAGCTAGGAAGCGCGCTGTAGAGTGAGCCTGCTTGTTCCTGTCCGCTTAAATTTGCGACCTCTCGCGTGCTAGCTTCATTCCAATCTATTTCGCTTACGTCCGAAAGCGATAGCAAAAAGGAGCGCTGCTGCGTAAAATCGACTCCTTTGTCGCAAAATCGCATCTTTGCGCTTGCATAAAGATACGGGCTTAGCTCAAGGCTCGCGCCATAGCTGTAAAGCTGCGAAATTTCAGCAGAAACTACGGGTTTGGCGGCACCGGCGGATTTGACGCCTTGCGCGGCGCCGGACGAAATTTCAGCCTTTTTATCCTTCATTAAATTTGAAATTTGCTCGTTGCTTAAAGGACCCTTTAAATAGCTTAGCGCAAAGCGCGTTTCGATTACCCGCAGCACGTCCTCGTTGATGTTTTTTACCAAAAAATTTCGCTTTTTAAGGTTTGAAATTTTCTCCATAAGTACGCTTTTATCGATCGGATTTGAGCCGATGCCGCTTAGGCCGCTGATGACGCGCTCTTTATCCTGCGCGGTCTGCAAGCGTCCGATAAACCACGTACCAATATTGCTAAGCCCTTTATAATCGAGATCGACCGGGTTTTGCGTCGATAATACGCAGCCAAGTCCGAAAGCGCGAGCCTGCTTTAGCAGCGTAAGCATCGGGGTTTTGCTCGGCGGATTGCCGTTTGGCGGGAAGAAGCCGTAAATTTCGTCCATATAAAGCACGGCGCGCAAGGAACTCGTGCCGCTGGTGGTGCGCATCCATTTGATCATCTCGCCCAAAAGCAGCGTGACGAAAAACATCCTCTCATCGTCGTTTAGATGCGCGATGGAAAATATATTCGCTCTCGCCCTGCCGTTTTCATCAAAGAGCATCTTGGCGATATTTAGCTGCTCGCCCTCGCACCAAAGTTTAAAACTCGGGCTTGCGATGAGTGCGTTAATCTTCATCGCAAGCGCCATTCGCTTATCGCTCGGAAAGAAGGTATTAACGTCAAAAACGCCGATCTTATCGAAAGGGGGGTTGCCGATCTGCGCGATGAGATCCACCACGCTCACCCCCTCGCCCCTGCCGAAATGATAAGACAGAATTTGGCTGATTAGTAAAAATTCCGGCGAGCTAAGATTATCGCTGCTAATCCCTGCTAGACTTAGCACGCTAGTGGCGATGCCGCCGACGTAGTTGTTCAGATCCTCTTCGTTTAAGCCCTTCGGCGCTTCAAAGTCGCTTAGCAGGCTGATTCCAAGGCCTGCGCTTGATTTGGGCGTATAAATTCTAAAATCAGCGCTGTTTTTCAAAAGCTCCACCCGCGCCAGGTCTTGATATGAGCCCTCGATCCCTTCGCGCCAAGTATTTGCGGTCTGCTCGGCGTACTCGCGCACGCTAAGACCTTTGTTTTGCGCCTCGGTCTCGTCGATATAGGGCTCAAAATCCTCGGCCCTCATCTGCGGGAAAGTAAGAGCTAAATTTGTTAGATCGCCCTTTGGATCGATGATGATGGATGGAATATTATCGATCGCGGCTTCCTCTAGCAGCGTGATGCCAAGTCCCGTTTTACCGCTGCCGGTCATTCCGATGATAAGCGCGTGGGTCGTCAGATCCTTGTTTTTATACAAAAACGGCTCGCTGTTTTCGAGCCCCAGATAAAAAAGCTTTAAATTTTCTTGAAGCGTTTTCATTGCGTTCCTTAAATTTGCAATTTACTCGACATTATATCATTTAAATTTTTAAATTTAAATTTGCTAAAATGCGCGAAAAATCAAGGAATGGCAAGTGTTAAAAGAAAAAATTAGAAACGGAAAAAGCGGAATTCTACTCTATGGCATCGTTCCGCCTAAAATCACGTCCTCTCAAGACGAGCTCGAGCACCTGGGTACGGCGTGGTTGCAGCGCCTAGGCGAATGCGAATGCGACGGCATCGTCATCTACGATCTACAAGACGAAAGCGCGCGCACGAAAGATGAGCGGACCTTCCCTTTTGTGCATACGATCGATCCTGCGCGCTATTACACGCAGTATCTACACACCGATAAAGAAGCGATCATCTATCGCGCGGTAGGCAAATACGACGAGGCGGAATTTTGCGAAATTCTAAGACATGCCGCAAGCGGGCTCGGTGTTTTCGTGGGGGCGAGCTCTAAAAACGAAGAATGCAAGCTGCATCTAAGCCGCGCCTATGAGATCAAGCGACTCGTGGCGCCGCATCTTTGCCTAGGCGGCATCTGCATTCCTGAACGCCATGAAAAGAGCCGCGACGAGCACCTAAAAATCGCGGAGAAGACTGCGGACGGGTGCGAATTTTTTATCACTCAGGCGGTTTATAATGTGCAAAATGCCAAAGATTTCATCGACGATTACGCCGCTTTGGAGTGCAAAAAGGTGCCGATAATCTTTACTTTCACGCCGTGCGGTAGCCTAAAGACGCTTGAGTTTATGAAATGGCTTGGCATCTCGGTGCCCGATTTTTTGCAGCAACGGCTGCAAAGCAGCGTCGATATCTTGCAAAGTTCAACAGCACTGTGCGCAGAGATGTTTGATTTCATCTATAAATACGCCCTCGCAAAAGGGGTGAGCGTGGGCGCAAACGTCGAGAGTGTCAGCACCCGCCGCGTCGAAATCGAAGCCTCGCTCAGCTTACTAAAAGAGATCAGAAAAATTATCCTTAAGCACGAGAATTTGGGATTTTACGTTATTTAAAATTTTAAA
>NZ_CALIBH010000269.1 GCF_938045775.1 uncultured Campylobacter sp. | reverse complement strand
ATGCTCTCGCTTGCGGGCATTCCGCCGTTTAGCGTGTTTTGGGGCAAGATGTATCTGCTAAGCGCCGCGGTCAATTCGGGCTATTTCGCCCTCGCCGTTATCATGGCGGTAAATAGCGCGCTCGCGCTGTACTACTACCTGCGCCTTATCGTGCGTATGTTTTTGCACGAACCGCGGGAGGACGCGGAGCTTAATGGCTCGCTGAGCGCGGTCTCGGTGCAGATAAAATTTGCCGTCGTGTTAGCTAGCGTGGCGTGCGTGCTGGCGCCGTTTTTAGTGAAATTCCTAACCGGCGCGGTAAATAATTTCGTCTTTTTAAGCGGGTATTGAGCTAAAATTTTAAGCGCGAATTGAACCCATCGCGCTTTGCCAACAAGGAGAGATATGTTTTTGGGCGAGCTAAGTGCTGACGGCTACGGTTTTGCGCTGCTTGATGTGCGCGATTTGAGTGAGTTTTTAAAGGAGCGAAAATGCAGAGCAAAAAAGCTTCTAAGCTACTGGGACGCGCACAAGCAGCTGTTTTATGACGCCGTAAAGGGCGCTAAAGCTTTACCCTTCTACCCGCTCACGGTGCGCAGCTACGGCATATTCGTTTGCACGGATGAGGAGTTTCGCCGCCTTCGGGCTACGAAGTAGCTTTCAAGCGCGATAAGCTGTATTTCGCCCCGCAAAGCGACTCCGCGATCCTAGCGAGCTTCGATGCTTTGCAGTATCGTTTCGATGAGCTAAAAAGCGACGAACTCGAGCTAGGCTATGAGTGCCAAAGCGGCGCTGCGGGCAAGATACGAAAATTTAATTCCACGCTCAAGCTCGGCTTGCAAAGCGGCACTTACGAGCTTTGCGTCGTTGGGCTAAAAAACAGCTCGCAGCACCCCGAGAAATACGGTTACGCCTTTATTTTCAAGCGCAATGCAAGCGCGGAAAATCAAAATTTTGATAGGCTTGATAACGATAAATTTAGCTTTGATATTTGCGAAGGTGATTAAATTTAACCTGAGCTTCGCGCCGCACGAGATCTCGGCGCGACCCGCAAAATTTTAAAGATGCGACCGGCGCGGTAAATTTAAAATCTAAATTTTACTCCCTTGCCCCGCTGCTCTCTAGCAAGCGCACAAATTTTGATAAATTTCGATTTTAAATCTCACAGCGAAGGAGCTTTAAAATTTCACGCTCCAGCTCTTGCGGCGGCGCCGAAATTTTATCCGCAAACTGCGAGCGGTTGAAGGTACGTTGGCGCTTTGCAAGCTGTACCGTGTGTAGGCTTACGAGCTGCTCGCACTGCGTCCGCGAGATCTGCCCGCGCAAAAGCTGCCCGCACTCCTTTAGCCCGATGCAGCCTAGCGCCCTGCACTCTGCGCCGTAGCGAGCGAATAAAAACTCCGCTTCCTCCAAAAGCCCGCGCTCAAACATCGCCTTCGTGCGCGCTTCGATGCGCTGCGCAAGCCACTGCTTAGGCGCGTCGATCTCAAAAATTTTAATATCCGAAATCACGGGCGCGGCGGTGTTTTCGCGCAGAAATTTACTTGGCGCCTCGCCGCAAAATTTATAGATACTTAGCCATTTTTTTAAACGAAAACTGTCCGCCGCACTAAGCTTTGCGGCAAACTCCGGATCGATCCGCTGTGCTAGAGCGTAAATTTCATCGTTTGAAATTTCGCTTTTAAAATCGGGAACCTTCGGCGCTAGCCCGCTTAGCATCGCTTTTAGATAAAACCCGCTGCCGCCCGTGATTATCAAAGGCGCACCGCTACGCTCTGCAAAAGCCCGCGCGGCCGCGTATTCTTTGATAAACTCGCCGACGCTGAAGTACTCGTTTGGATAGATTAAATTTACGCCGAAGTGCCTGATCTCGCGCAGCTGCTCCTCGCTTGGCTTAGCGCTTGCGATGTCGATCTGCCGGTAAATGCAGAGCGAATCCAGGCTCAAAATCACGGCGCCTATTTCGCGCGCGATACTTAGCGCAAGATCGCTTTTGCCGCTTGCGGTGGTGCCGATGATCGCGATTTGCGGGCTTGCGTGCGAGTTTTGATTTTGGCTCAAGGCGTTTCCTTTCGTAAATTTATCGTTCAAATTATATCAAATTTAGAGCTATTCTTACTTTTTTTTGATACAATGGTGCCCAAAATAAGGGGCGAAATGGCTAAATTTAAAGAAATTTTATCCGATATCAACGAATTAATAGTTTTTAAACACTCGGTTTTCGCGCTACCGTTTATCTTTACGGCGATGATTACCGCGAGCAAGCTGCAAAACGGCTCGATATGGTTCGGCTGGAAGTTGCTTTTTTTAGGGACTTTATGCGCGGTAAGCGCGAGAAGCTTCGCGATGGCGCTAAATCGCTACTTGGACGAAGACATCGACCGCGCCAATCCGCGCTGCGCCTCGCGCCCTAGCGTGGACGGACGGATCGGACGCGGGAATTTACTGCTTTTCATCATCGCAAATGCAGTGGTTTTCATAGCGGTTTCGGCGCTTATAAATCCTTTGGCGCTTAAGCTTTCGGTGCCGATTTTAGCGGCATTGGGCGGGTATTCATATTTTAAACGCTTTAGCGAGACCGCGCATTTAATGCTCGGCTTTTGCTTAGGGCTTGCGCCGATTGCGGGGGCGATCGCCGTTAGCGGCGTAATTCCGCTATGGTCGGTGCTGCTATGCTTTGGAGTAGTATTTTGGGTAGGCGGCTTTGACGTGTTGTATTCGCTTCAAGATATGGAATTTGACCGCACGGCCGGGCTTTACAGCATCCCTGCGCTTTACGGCAAGGAAGCGTCGATGTTTATCTCTAAAATTTTTCACGCCGTAGCAGTGCTTTTTTGGCTGCTGTTTTGCGCGGCGGCAAATTTAGGCTTTTTTGCCTATCTGGGCGTGACGGCGTGCGCGGCGATCCTGTACTTCGAGCATAAGATCGTGCAGAAAGATTTTAGCAAGATTGATCGTGCGTTTTTCACGCTCAACGGCTACCTGGGCATCGTCTTTTTTGCTTTTGTTTTTGTAAATTTATTTTAAGGAACTCCTATGGATCTTAACACTATCATCATTTTAGGACTTTGCGTCGTTATATTTTTGATGTTTTTCGTCATATATTTTAAGGACAAGCAAGCGGATAAAAAATTCGAACGCTTCGATCAGGTGTTGACTGACGCTATGCAGGAGAACTATTTGCTTAAAAAGAAGGTCGAGGAGTTAAAAGAGATGATCGATTCGGGCGGCAAAGCCGCTCCCAATATCGATATAAACGCGATTGCAGACGTAATTGACGAGACGATAGAGCAGAGACTAGATGTAGTGCCTACGATGATCGATGAGCGGGTAGAAAAGCAGATCAGACCGCTTCTGGATCAGCTTAAAGAGCTCATCGGCTCGGTAAGAAAATAGCCAGAGCAATATAAAAATAAAATTTTGCAAAATCGCTTTGTTTTTTATATAATCGCCGCAAATTGATATTAAGGCAAAATATGCTAATTGATAAATTTGGACGAACGATCGATTATTTGCGCATTTCGGTTACGCAGCGGTGTAATTTCAGATGCAGATATTGCATGCCGAGTACGCCATTTAATTGGGTGCCGCGAGAGAATATTTTAAGCTTTGAGGAGATGTTTTTATTCGTCAAGGTTGCGATCGACGGCGGCGTAAAAAAGATCCGTATCACGGGCGGCGAACCACTGGTGCGAAAGGGGATCGAGGATTTTATAAAGATGATCGCGGATTACGCTCCGGGTATCGATCTTGCGCTTACCACCAACGGATATTATCTCAAAAACTACGCACGCGCCCTGAAAGATGCGGGGCTAAAGCGCATCAATATGTCGCTTGACTCGTTGCGACCGGAGCGAGCTAAATTTATAGCTCAGCGCGGCGTGCTTTATAACGTCTTAGAAGGCCTTGACGCCGCGCTTGAAGCGGGACTAAAAGTCAAGCTAAACACCGTCGCGCTAAAAGGCATCAACGACGATGAGCTGATCTATTTGCTGGAATTTGCCCGCGAGAAGGATTGTCAGATTCGCTTCATAGAATTTATGGAAAACACCCATGCCGGCGATCTTACAGGATTAAAATCAAATGAAATTTTAGATATTTTAAGGCGTAAATTTATCTTTACCGCTCTGCCGAAATCGCAAAGCTCGCCCGCGTCGCTTTACGCGCTCGGGGACGGCTACACCTTCGGTATCATCGATCCGCACAAGCACGATTTTTGCGAGAGCTGCAACCGCATCAGACTAAGCGCCGAGGGGCTTTTGATCCCGTGTCTTTACTTCGAGGATGCGCTAAGTATCAAAAAGGCGGTTAAAGAGGGCGACATCGCCGCAGCCGCCGAAATTTTGGCTAAAATTTTAGCGAATAAGCCCGAAAAAAATCGCTGGCAAGCGGACGAGGCGAATGAAATTTCAAGCCGCGCATTTTACGAGACGGGCGGATGAGGCTTGTAGAGAGCTTTTTAAGTATCCAAGGCGAGGGCAAATACGCAGGCGGGCTCGCGTTTTTCTTTCGCTTTGCAGGCTGTAATCTGCGCTGCGAGGGCTTCGGCGGCGAGTGCGTTTCGCCAAAGACCGGCGAGATCTTGCGCGGCTGTGATACTATCCGCGCGGTGTTTGCAAACCACTTCGAACATGAAGAAATTTTAAATTTAGCCCAGCTTTTGAATAAAATTCCAAATTTATCAGATTCGTCCTGTTTCACGCCCGCATGCTCTACGCTGGGTTTTTGCGCCGCCGCCGAACCTTTTTCTAAAAGCGATACTTTAAATTTTGCCGCCGCGCAAACGCTTCTCCGCCCAGGCAAGAGCGCAGAAAATTCTTTAAATTTAACGAGCAAGAATTCTTTAAATTTCGCCGCACAAAATTCCTCAAATTTAAATCTGCAAAGCTCCGTCTCGCCGCAGAGCGCTAAGCTTTACCAAAAGCCGATCGTCGTTATCACCGGCGGCGAGCCGCTACTGCACCATAAAGAGGCGCTATTTTACGAGTTCGTATGCGAGCTGCTTGCGCGCGGACACGCGGTGCACTTCGAAACCAACGGCACGATTTTAGTGGATTTTGAAAAATTTCCCGCCTACAAAAGCTGCGTCTTCGGGGTCTCGCCTAAGCTCTCAAACTCCGCCGAGCCGCGCGAACGCAGGTTAAACTTCGCCGCGCTGCGAAGCTTAAAGCAAAACGCAAAAGATAGTTTTTACAAGTTCGTCATCTCGCCCGAGTTTGACGCACAGCCCGAGATTGCCGAAATTTTAGCGGCGTGCGGCGGCGAGGTTTATTGTATGCCGCGCGGCGCAGATCGTCGCGAGCTGGAAAGCGGCGCGCAATTTTGCGTGGATTTTTGCCTAAAAAACGGCTATAATTACTCCGATCGCCTGCACATTAGAATTTGGGGCGAGAAGGACGGGGTATGATAATCAGGAAATTATACGAATTCGAAAACGCTCACATCGTGCGCCTGTGCGGCTCGAAGCGGTGCCGCACGAGCATCCACGGCCACTCCTACAGATGCGAAATTTTGCTTAGCTCAAATTTTTTGGATGAAGCGGGGATGGTGTATGACTTCGGCTATATGAAGCTCGGTATCCGCGAGCTTATCGATAGTTTCGACCACGCTACGACGATCTACGCGCGCGATGATGCGAGCTATATCGCGGATCTTAAAAAACACAGCGCGCGCTGGGTACAGATACCGCTAAATCCGAGCGCGGAGCAGTTTTGTAGAATTTTTTTCGTCCTTGTGGACCGACTTTTGAGCCTGACTCAGATGCAAAACGGTGAGCGCGAAGTAAAGCTTCACAGCGTCATCGTGCACGAAACGGTCACCGGCTACGCGCAGTGCTTCCGCGAGGATGCTTACAACGCGCAGATGGGCGAGATCGCGCTGGATGAGATAGAATTCTCGCCCGCCGTGCGCGAGGAGTGGAGGCAGCCGGAGCTTTGGCAAAAGCTGCTGCGCGGCGAAAAAATCATCTATCCAAAGGACTGCTGATGAGAAATTTCTTTAAATTTGGTGCGGGTTTTGTGCGCGTTTTTGCCGCGTGCGCGATCTTTGTCTGCGCGCTTGCTTTGAGCGGCTGTGACGATGAGAAAAAGGACGCCTTGCAAAAGCCGCCTGTTGATAGCGAGGTGCCGAAGGACGTGCCTATCGCGCCTAGCGAGCCCAAAGTCGATATAAATGCCGATATGCCGCCGCTTCCGGTGACGGAATAAGGCGGAGCGTTGAAAAATCCGCGTCTAAATTTGAAATTTTTTAAAATTTGCGTGGTTCGTATGCGGCGCGTAAGCGCGATTTTAGCGTCATTTTTACCCGTGCGATCTGCGCAAAGAAATTTTAAATTTTATAAAGCCCTATCCGCAAAATTTCATTCTTGGCGCGAGAGATACGGCGCAAAACCGGAGTTGAGAGAGCGCGCGGTAAATTTTGGCGCAATAAATATCCGCGACCGCTTTGAAAGGTTTTTAAAATTTCAAAGGCGCGGAACAGGTCTGTTTTATCTCGCGCCGAAAAAATTTGCGTTAAAATTCGGTACTTTCGGCTCTAGCCGCGCAAAATTTTATCCTGCAAATTTAACCCTCCGGCGGAAGTGATGGATTATCTGTATCAAAGCGCCCTGGGTTTTCATAAATTTTTTGCGCTCTCTACGGCGATTTTAACGATAATTTATCTGATTTTTACCCAGCTTAAGATCGACGCGGCGGCAGAATTTCGCCCTCGCGGCAAGGCTTTAAATTCCGCCGCCTCCGCGCCGCAAGCTGAAAGTTTAAAGCAAAAGAGCAGATCGGGGCTTAGATTTCTTAGGCGCGTCAGGCTGTTTTTGCCGATCTATTATTCGTGTATCGCGGCGCTGATAATTAGCGGAAGCGTGATGCTGCCGGTGCTGCGCTTTGATCTGAGCTTTAAAATTTACTTTATGGCGGTCGGATCGCTAGCGATGATCGCGCTTAGCGCGGCGTCTTACAAGCGGCTGAAAATCGCGTATCTAAGTCAAAACTTTGCGTCGTATCAGCGCAAAATGCGGGTGATTTTGGGGCTAAGCTTAGTGATAATTTTGATAGCGAGCGTTATTTGATGGTATATTTTTACGATAAGTTTGCAGGCGAACAGAGCCTAGTTTTGCAGAATGATCAGTTTTTGCACCTAAAGGCCAGACGAGCAAGGGCGGGCGAGCGCATAGACGTGCGCAATCTTGAGGACGGGGCGAGTTATCTATATGAGATCGCCGAAATTTCGCGTAAAGGTGCGGCTCTGAATTTGGTTTTTAAAAGCTCCGTTTTTACGCCGAGCCACGATTTTCGCGTCGCTTGGGCGGTCGTCGAGAGCGCCGTGATCGAAAAGAGCCTGCCTGCGCTAAACGAGATGGGCGTCGGGCGGCTTGTTTTGGTCTATGCCGATCTGTCGCAGAAAAACGTGCGGCTCGATCTGCAAAGGATGGAGCGGATTTTGATCAACTCGTCGCAGCAATGCGGGCGAAATTCCATCATGCAGATCGAAGTTTTGAGCGGCTCGGACGAGCTAGCGCAAAGATATGAAAACGTAAGCCTGATCGATTTTGGCGGCAAGAACATCGACATTTTTGGCGGCGAGGAGATCGCTTTCATCGGCCCGGAGGGCGGATTTTCGCCGCGCGAAAGGGAGAAATTTAAAAATGCCTATGCGCTTAATAGCCCTTATATTTTGCGCTCAAACACCGCGCTGATCGCAACTTGCGCGAAGCTGATCTTTTAAGCGCTCGGTAAATTTTAAAATTTAAAAAGCCGCGCGCTTTAAATTTTGGAATTTAAAATTTGCTCTGCGCGATCCGCTATGTTTATCTGCGGCTTGATGCACTGCGCGTATTTGCCGCGGCGTATCTTTATGCGCTGTATTTTGCACGCCGCGATGAAATAAAATTTTACTCGCAAGCGGGCTAAATTTTAAAATTTCGCGTCCAAAAAGCATGTTCAAAAAGTAAATTCGCGCTTCGCCGAAAGTTTTTTAAAACCCTTTGAATTTGCTTTTTAGATAAAAAAGTTGTATAATCGCTGCCTTTTAAAATCATCAAAAAGGATTAAAAATGAAAAAAGATATCCATCCAAACTTTGTCGAAACGACCGTTACCTGCGCTTGCGGCAACACTTTTAAAACGCGCTCGAACAAGGCTGAGATCCGCGTCGATATCTGCTCCAATTGCCATCCGTTTTTCACGGGCAGCGAGAAGATCGTAGATAGCGCGGGCCGCGTCGAGAAATTTAAGCAAAAATACGGAATGAAATAGTTGCTATATCTCATTCCTACGCCGATAGGAAATCTAAGCGATATCTCGAGCCGCGCGCTTGAGGTATTGCAAAGCTGCGAAATCCTAATCTGCGAGGATACGAGGGTTTCAAAAAAACTTCTAAACTTATTATCCGATAAATTTCAAATTTCATTTAAAATTTCACAGTTCTACTCGCTGCACACGCACAACGAAGCGGAGTTTTTCGCGGGCTTTGATGCGGCGCTTCTGCGCGAGCAAATTTGCGCATACGTAAGCGACGCAGGCATGCCCTGCATCAGCGATCCGGGGATTGCGCTCGTAAAATTTGCGCAACGAAGTAGCATAACCTACGAGGTGCTTAGCGGTGCAAACGCTCTGCTGCTCGCAGCCGCCGCAAGCGGACTGGTGGAGAAAGAATTTAGCTTTTTAGGCTTTTTGAACAATGACGGCGCGCAGCGCAAAGCTCAGATTCTAAATTTAATGCAGAGCCCCTATCCATGCGTGCTCTATGAATCTCCGAAGCGCGTGATAAAGCTAATTGAGCAGATCGCTGGGATCGATGCGCAGCGCAAAATTTTTGCGATTAAGGAAGCCACGAAAAAATTTGAAACCAAATTTTTCGGTAGCGCCGCAGAGGTCCTATCCAGCCTAAACGGCGCAAATTTAAACGGCGAATGGTGCGTCGTGATTGACGGCGCGGGCGAGAAAAGCTTTGAAAAAATCACGCAGGAAGATATTCTCTCGCTTGAGATCGCGCCGAAAATAAAAGCGAAACTGCTCTCAAAAATCAGCGGCGAACCCGCCAAAGAAATATATAAAAATTTGATACGCTAAGTCATATTTTAACCGTTTTTCGCTAAAATCCCAAAATGATTATTTACGGCAAGCAGCTGTTTTTGCACCTTTTAAACCGGCATCCGCAGAAATTTATCCGCATTATCCTTGCAAAGGAGTGCGAGAAAGAAATTTTTAAAAAGATCGCCGCGACCGGTGTAAAGATCGAGCGCGCCGATGCGAAAAAAGCTCAAGCCCTCGCTCGCGGCGGCAACCATCAAGGCTTCTTGGCCGAGGTGGAGGAGTTTAGCTTCGGCGATCTTGCTAGCGTCAAAGACGATAAATTCGTGCCGATCCTTTATGGGCTTACCGATGTCGGAAACATCGGCGCGATAATGCGCAGCGCCTATGCTTTGGGTGCAAATAGCGTGATCGTCGTCGCAAATAATCTAAATATGGCGGGCGTAGTGCGCGCAAGCTCGGGCGCGGCATATGAGCTAAACGTCGTTAAGGCCGTAGACGGACTTAGCGTGTTAAACGAGCTTAAACAAAGCGGCTTTGAAATTTATGCCGCGAGTGCGGACGGGACGAACTTTAAGGAGTTAAAGCTCGGCGCGAAAAACGCACTCGTAATGGGGAACGAAGAAGAGGGGATACCCGCTAGGGCGCTTAAAAAATGCGACCGCGCGGTATCTATAAAGATGCGCGAAGGCTGGGATTCGCTTAACGTAAGCGCGGCATTTGCGATACTATGCGATGGAATTTTAAATGGAAGAAATAAAAGAGAAGTTAAATAATACGGACGAGCAGGCGGAACAAACCGAGAAGCCGGAGCAAACGCAGCAACCAAAAAGCAGCGATCTAGATAAATTAAAATCTATAGATCTGATCGAGATAGCGCGTACTACGCGCATCGACGCGCAAAATTTAGAATACATCATCAACAAAGACTTCGAGAAGCTAGCGAATTTTAACGTTAGGGGCTATATTAAAATTTTAGAGCGCGAGTTCGGGCTGGATCTATCGGACTGGCTTAGCGAGTTTGAGGTCGCGAAGGAGAGCTTTGCGCCCGTTAAAAAGGCTAAAGTCGAGCAGGTCTATGGTCAAAGGGTTAGCCCTAATAAAAGCGGCGGCGGCTGGCTTTTATGGCTGCTTGCGATGAT
Source organism: uncultured Campylobacter sp. (assembly GCF_938045775.1). Classification (GTDB taxonomy): domain Bacteria; phylum Campylobacterota; class Campylobacteria; order Campylobacterales; family Campylobacteraceae; genus Campylobacter_B. The sequence goes on along the minus strand of NZ_CALIBH010000269.1, from coordinate 9,367 downwards.
ACTAATCATAGGTGCAATCTTTTATTTTGGACTTTATAAAAGCTTCGGCGAATTTTTGGGCTCGCTTTTATGGGAACAAAACAAAACCACCTACTCGGACGCTCCAATCGTAAATAACACTCAAAAAAAGCTTGAAAACATCGGTATCGGCGTCGTTTCGCACAACGCTACAGATGAAAAATTCGCACTAAAGTCAGATGCCAATGCAGCCGCTGCTGTGGATGAAAATTTAAGCTCGCTAAACGCGCTGGACCGCTCTATCAGGATCGAGCGCGCGAGTGCCAAAACGGAGGAAAATTCCACCGACGAAAACGCCACGCAAAGCGCACCTGCGCCCAGCAAAGATATCGTGCTTAATCCACGCGGCAAGATGTGGATCGGGATCATTGATCTAAAAAGCGGCAAGAAGCGTGAGATGGTCATCAATGCCCCTTACGTAGTCGCTTCGCAAGGAGACGAGGATCTGCTCATCGCCACCGGGCACGGAATGTTTGAGCTCGGCAAAGCCGATGGCAACGTAACTTTCAGCGAAAGAAACACTCAAAAATTCCACGTCAAAGATGGCAATATCACTAGAATTTCAGCCGATGAGTTTCTGCGCCTAAATAAGGGCAAGAAGTGGTAAAATCCTCGCTCTCGCGCGTGGCTCTTCGCTCTTAGGGCTTTTGCCGCCGCCGAGGATAGAATTTCGGTCCGCTGCGGCGAGTGCGACTTAAAATAAACCCACGAGCGTAAATTTAGAGGGTTTTGAACCGCGCCGCCTTGGATAAAATTTCAAGTGGTGTATATAAAATTTTAAGCGTTGCGGGCGCCCGCGGTAGAGCGCTAAATTTAAGAGGTGTAGTCCACGGCGCCGTGCAAAACGGCAGCTTTGATCGTTATCGTTTTGATCGGACGTAAATTTAAACAGCGCTGCCAAGGGTCGCGACGCGATAAATTTAAACGATCAACGCGCCTCTGCGCCTCCGCGCCCCCGCGGTTTTAAAATTTTAGCGAGGTAAAAGTTTAAATTGCCCGAGCAATATAAAAAGCGCCGCCGCATCGACGCTAAGGCTTGAAATTTTGCCTACGTGCGCACGCACAGATCGCGCGTTAAGGCGCGAAATTTTAAATAAAGCTTGAAAATTACTTTAAGATAAGAGGTTTGAGATGTTTGACGAAATTCGTTTTTCAAAAATCGAGCGTTTGCCCAATTACGTTTTTGCCGAGGTCAATGCCATAAAAATGGCGGCGCGCAGAGCCGGCGAGGATATAATCGATTTTTCGATGGGCAATCCCGACGGCAGGACGCCGCAGCATATAATCGACAAGCTTTGCGAAAGCGCGCAAAAGGACAAGACGCACGGCTACTCCGTAAGCCAGGGCATCTACAAGCTGCGACTTGCGTGCTCGAATTGGTACAAGCGCAAATACGGCGTGATCTTGGATCCAGAAAGTGAGATCGTCGCCGTGATGGGCTCTAAGGAGGGCTTCGTGCATCTAACTAGCGCGATCGTAAATCCGGGCGATGTCGCTGTAGTGCCCGATCCTGCGTATCCGATCCACACTCAAGCTTTCATCATTGCGGGCGGTAACGTCGTTAAAATCCCGCTTGCCTATGATGTGAATTTAAATTTTAACGAGAATAAATTTTTCATCGATCTGCAAAAAACCTTCGACGAGAGCATTCCGCGCCCAAAATACGTCGTCGTAAATTTCCCGCACAACCCTACCACCGTCGTCGTACAAAAGAGCTTCTACGAGCGGCTCGTTGCGATGGCACGACAGGAGCGGTTTTATATCATCAGCGACATCGCTTACGCAGAGATCGCTTTTGATGATTACAAAACGCCGTCGATCTTTGAGGTTCAGGGTGCGAAGGACGTCGCAGTCGAAGCGTATACGCTTTCTAAAAGCTACAATATGGCGGGCTGGCGCGTGGGTTTTGTTAGCGGAAACAAAAAGCTAGTCGCCGCGCTTAAAAAGATCAAATCGTGGTTTGATTACGGTATGTTTACGCCGATCCAAGTAGCCGCAACGATCGCGTTGGACGGGCCGCAAGAGTGCGTAGAGGAGATCCGCGCGACCTATGAGAAGCGTAGGAATTTTTTGATTGACGCTTTTGCGGACGCGGGCTGGGTGATCGCTAAACCTAGCGCGTCGATGTTTGCGTGGGCGAAATTACCGCCAGCGGCGGCTCATCTAAGAAGCATGGAGTTTTCCAAACAGCTTCTTACCAAGGCGTGCGTCGCCGTAAGCCCAGGCGTGGGTTTTGGCGCGGCGGGAGACGATTACGTGCGGATCGCCTTTATCGAAAATGAAAATAGGACCCGTCAAGCCGCTAGAAATATAAAAAAATATTTGAAAGAGATCTGATGAAAGTAGCGATTTTAGGCGTCGGCACCGTAGGTAGCGAAGTTGCAAACATTTTGATCAAAAACAAAGATATCATCCTTGCGCGCGCAGGCGTTAGCATAGAGCCCGTAATCGGACTCGTGCGCGATACGAGTAAAAAGCGCGATGTGCAAATTCCGCTTAGCAGCGACGCTGGGAGTATCATCGAGCGCGACGATATTGACGTTTTTGTAGAGCTTATGGGCGGGGTAGAAAAGCCCTATGAGATCGTAAGCGAAATTTTAAAGCGTAAAAAGGCGGTCGTTACCGCAAATAAGGCGCTTTTGGCTTATCATCGCTACAAGCTTCAGACGCTTGCGGGCGATACGCCTTTTGGCTTTGAAGCGAGCGTGGCGGGCGGAATTCCGATCATCAAAACCCTGCGCGAGGGGCTAAGCGCCAATCGTATCGAAAAAATAATCGGCATCGTAAACGGCACGAGCAACTTTATTCTTACGAATATGATGCAAAAAAACGAGAAATTTGAAGACGCGCTAAAGCGAGCTCAAGAACTCGGATACGCCGAAGCCGATCCAAGCTTTGACATCGGCGGGTTCGATGCGGCGCATAAGCTTTTGATCTTAGCTAGCATCGCATACGGCGTGCACGGAGATCCGGAAGATATCCTAATCGAGGGGATCGAGGAGATCACGCAGGAGGATATCTATTTTGCGCGCGAATTTGATTTCATAATCAAGCTACTTGCGGTAGCTAAGCGCGCGAGCGACAACAAAGTCGAGCTGCGCGTTCATCCTGCGCTCATTTCAAAGGATCAAATGCTTTCAAAAGTAGACGGCGTGATGAACGGCGTGAGCATCTACGGAGACTGCGTCGGCGAGAGTATGTATTACGGCCCTGGCGCGGGCGGAAGCGCTACGGCAAGTGCGGTTATAAGCGATCTCATCGACATTGCGCGCGATAACAAAAATCCGATGCTCGGATATAAAATTTTGCCGAGCGAAAATTTTATGCAAATTTTGCCTAGCGAGCAGATCCGCACGAAGTACTATTTCAGGCTGCGCGTGCGCGATGAGAAGGGCGTGCTCGCGAAGCTTACGAACATTATGAGCTTAAACGATCTTTCGATCGACAGCTTTCTGCAAAAGCCGAAGCTCAAAACGGACGAGGAGGTAACGCTGTTTTTTACGACGCATACGTGCTGCGAGAAGAATATCAAGCGCGCAATAAGCGTGATCGGCGGCGAAAATTTCATCACGCAAAAGCCTTTTATGATCAGGATCGAAAGTTAAGTTGAGCTTAAAAGAATATCTTTTCGGCTTTGCCTGCGAGGACCGTGCGGCAGAATTTTTACGCGGCGAAGGGTTTGAAATTTTAAAGCGAAATTTCCGCTGCCGCTTTGGCGAGATCGATATCGTCGCGCGCAAGGGCGGAATTTTGCACTTCGTAGAAGTAAAGGCCACGAGCGGCGATTACGACGCCGCAGAGCGCGTGACGGGCGCCAAGATGGCTAAAATTTTAAAGGCGGCGGAATTTTATCTGATGAGCTACGATACGGACGAGCCGTGGCAGATCGACGTAGTGGAAGTTTATCCAAAGCAGATAAAATTTATCGCCAACATATCTTTTTGAATTAGAATTTTTATTATTTATTTAAGATAATGAACTATAATCCGCGGAATTTTAACACAAGGAGAACATTATGGGAAAGTATATAGAGCTTACTTCGGAGAATTTCGACGTTATTAAAGAGGGTGTCGCGCTAGTCGATTTTTGGGCACCTTGGTGCGGGCCGTGCCGTATGATCGCCCCGATCATCGAGGAGCTTGCGAACGATTACGAGGGCAAGGCTAAAATTTGCAAAGTAAATACCGACGAAGCGCAGGATCTTGCGGTACAGTTCGGCGTCCGCTCGATCCCTACGATTCTATTTTTCAAAGACGGCGAGCTAAAAGCTCAGCTTATCGGCGCGCAATCTAAGCAGATCATAGCCGACAAACTAAACTCGCTTCTGTAAATTTTAAAAGGGCGGCTTTCGCCCTTTTTTTCTCCTACTCATCGTTTTATTAATTAAATTCGTAAATTTAACGCCCGCGGCTTTACTTAATAAAATAATTAAGGAGAAAAAATGTTAGATTTAGCAATTATCGGCGGCGGCCCTGCAGGGCTAGCGGCGGGGCTTTATGCTACAAGAGGCGGTTTAAAGGACGTCGTGATGTTTGAGATGGGGATGCCCGGCGGACAGATCACCTCAAGCTCCGAGATGGAAAACTATCCCGGCGTCGCCGCGGTGACCGACGGGATGAGCTTTATGGCGCCTTGGCAGGAGCAGTGCTTCCGCTTCGGGCTGAAGCATGAGATGGTGCGCGTGCTGCGCGTCTCAAAAGACGGCGACGGAAATTTTACGATCTATCTTGAGGGCGATCAAACACGTCGCGCACGTGCCGTTATCGTGGCTACCGGCTCTACTCCGCGTCGCGCGGGGATCGAGGGCGAGGATGAGTTCTTCGGTCGCGGCGTCAGTACCTGCGCGACCTGCGATGGATTTTTTTACAAGGGCAAAGAGGTTGCCGTCCTAGGCGGTGGCGACACGGCGCTAGAGGAGGCTCTGTATCTAGCTAAAATTTGCTCTAAAGTCTATCTGATCCATCGCCGCGATGAGTTTCGCGCTGCGCCTTCGACCGTGCAAAAGGTACGCGAAAGTGAGAATATCGAGCTCATCACAAACGCGCTCGTAGAGCAGATCAAGGGCGATGCAAGCGGCGTAACGGGCGTCGTCGTCAAAGATAAAACAAGCGGCGCCACGCGCGAACTGCAGCTGCCGGGGATCTTCGTATTCGTGGGGCTTGACGTGCGAAACGAGGTGCTAAAGAGCGATGATGGTAAGTTCATCTGCGACATCACGCCGGGCGGACAGGTCGTGGTAAATTTAAAGATGCAAACAAGCGTGAACGGGCTGTTTGCGGCGGGCGATATGAGACAGGATGCGCCTAAACAGGTCGTCTGCGCGGCAGGCGACGGTGCGGTTGCCGCACTTAGCGCGATCGCGTATCTGCAAGGACACGATAAATAAGCCTATATTCGGCGCAGAATTTCACAGCACGGCGGGAGAAACTACTTCCGCCGCGCTTTAAATTTAAAACCGCACCTGAAATTTTGAATGAAATTTTGATACAAAAAGGCGGCTAAATTTTAAAATTTCATAAAATTTAGCCGCGAGATGAGGCTCTTATTGCCTTTCGTAGAAGCCTGCGATGATATCTTTTGACTTCGTTTTATTTACGGGATCTTCTTTGCCGTTCGTGATAAGTTTAAATTTATCAGACAGACTTGCGCTTTTATCAGCATTTACGATAAAATTTAGCTCAATAGCAAGCTTTGATAACCCATCTTCTTTATGTCCGAAGCTTGCGTCCAATTGCTCTGCCGTTATTTGCGAGTAATAAGCGGCTGCTTTTAAGCGCTCCACAATAGAGTCTATGTAGATTTCGGTATTGCTTTCTTTTAGTATCTCCCCTTTTAGTTTATCGTCGCAATCGACCGACTTCCATTCTTCTTCAAATTCTATTTTGCCTTTGGTTTTAAGCGCTTCTTGAAATTTGGCTTCGCTTAACTTGCAGTGTTCTTTTGCCAGCTTAAGCAAGCCTTGCGCGTCGTAAGCCTTGCCCTCATAAAAAGTCATAACTCTTTTTAAAGACGAGTCCAACATCTCTTGTTTATATGATTTAAGCCTCTGCTCTACATCCACATCGCAGAGCATCTTAACCGTCTTTAATCCGCCGTTTTCCTCTTTGCTCCACGTGATATTTTTACACATTTTCGAGCCCTCGATCGCCGTGCCAATATTCATCGACTTGAAATCAGGCAAAGTGTAGTCTTTCACGAGCTGTATCTCATCCGCGCCGCATCCTGTTGAAATCAACGTCGCAAGCGCGACACCTAGTGCATATTTCATCTTTAACTCCTTGAGGTAAATTTTCTAGAAAATAATGCTACCCCCCCTGCTTAAAAACGTATAAATTTAGGGCTTAAATTTGAGATAAATTCGCGAAGTACGTGGCTAAAAGTGTGAAAGATAAAATTTAAAGATGGAATTTTTAAAAGAATTCGGCGAGAGAGGGAGGGAATCGAACCCCCCGGAAAACGGTCAACCGCCCTCCTATCGGATTTGAAGTCCGCAGACGCCACCAGGTCGCCATCCTCTCCAAATGCGGGAATTATAGCGAGATAAAATTTATTTAGCTTTAAAGAGGCTAAATTTTAAGCCCTTTCGGCTCATTATTAGCGACGGCAGGATTATGAGCGCGCCCAAAAGCAGTAGGCTCATCACCAGACATATTAACATCCCGAAGTAGATCGTAGGCCAGAAATTGCTCATCATCATGACGCTAAAGCCCAAAATGATCGCAAACGACGTATAATACATTGCGTATCCGATACTTGCGTGGCTCGCGCGGATTGCTGCGGCCTCGTCGCCCATGCGCGCAAACTCTCGTTTGTAGCGATAGATGTAGTGGATGACATCGTCCACGCCAATACCGATGCTAATCGCTGCTATCGTAATACTCATGATATCCAGCGGAATGCCCGCAACCCCCATGATGCCGAAGCAGGCGCAAAGCGGGATCAAATTTACGACGATCGCGATAAGCGCGTATGAAAACGAGCGAAAGATGATCACGAAAAGCACGAAAAGCACGAGCACGGTGATACCCAGGGTGTCTATCTGCGAGCTCATCAGGCTTTGAAGCATATTGTTGTAAAGCACCATTATGCCGCTGATCTGCGCGCTTGCTTGCTCGCCCGCGAGCAAAGAATTTAGCCCGCTTTGCAGATCTTTTAGGAATTTCGCTCTGCGTAAGCGCGGATCGCTGTCTATCGTGCGGACGCTAAAATGCGCCTCATTCGCTTCGATATTTACAAAAGGTGAAAGCACCATTTCGCGGTAGTTTGCCGGCATTTCAGAGTAGATTAGAGCAAGGCTCAGATCATCCAGATCGCGCCCCTGATTAATCTGCTTGCCGAGCTTTAAAAGCGATGCGAGCGAGCTTACGTTGCCGATAAACTCGTGTCCCGTGACGTTTTTGTCCTTCAAAAAATCATCTATTTTGCCGATGATACGCATCTTTTCGGAGGTGAACCAATACTGCGGCTTGTTTTCGTTGGCGGCGTATTCGGCTTCGAAATCGCCAAAATCGTCGCTCGCAGTGGAATTTTGCTCTAAATTTACGGCGCCGCTTGGCTGTGCTGCCGCAGCGGAGCTTTGCTCGGTAAAATTTTGATCATTTAAATTTTGCGCCGTGGCAACGGAACTTTGAGGTATGGAATTTCTTGCAATAGAATTTTGCGCCGCCGCGGTAGAATTCTGTGCGGCGGAATTCTGTGCGATAGAATTTTGCCCCACAGGATTGGAATTTTCGCCGTTCTTAAAATTTGCGCCGCCGCTTGCGGAATTTTCACTCTCGCTAGCAAAATCTGCGCTACCTGCGCTTTTAAATTTAACTACGATATCAAGCGGGATCGTTCCGCCGAGATTTGTATCGATGACCTCCATACCCGCGCGGATGTCGGTGCTTTTTTTGAAGTAGCCGATGAAGCTGTTTTCGACGCGCAGCTGCGAGATACCGTATAGTCCAAAGATCACCGCCGCAGCGCACACGCCATAGACCGCGCTTCTGCTACGTAGCGCCGTTTCGGCGCACCAAAGCGTAAATTTAAAGTGCTGCTCGAAGCTGCGGTTATTGTGCGTGCGCCTTAGAAGCGACATAACCGCGCCGAATACTCCAAATGCCGTAACTAGCGAGATACTGATGCCTACGCTCATCATAATTCCCAGAGAAATTACGGGCTTTATATCGCAAAAAATTAGCGACATAAAGCCGATAACGGTCGTAAAGATTGCAAAAAAGCAGGGTCTTGCGCGCTCGCGTAGCACCGCATAAACGAGCTGGCGCTGTGAAAAGGCGTGAAAGCGCGCGCTAAACTCGCGGTAGGCGACGATTAGGTGGATACAGACCGAAACCGTGATGATGAGCTGAAGCGCTATGAAATTTGAGCTAATCACCGTGACCTCAAAACTCAAAAAGCCGAATAATCCCGCTGCGAGCACGACCGAATACGCGCAGATGATGAGCGGCAGCAGGATAAATTTCGCCTGTCTAAAAAATAGCCAAAAGCAAGCTAGCAGAAGCACCAAAGCGCCGAGTCCGTAGGTCGCCAGATCCGAGCGGACGTAGCCCACCATGTCGTCGGCGATCATATTCAGTCCGCCTAGAAACAATCGGTCGCCCGCAAATTCCTTCTCAAAGCCCGCGATCAGCGCGCGCAAAGCCACAATATCTCGGTGATCCTTTTCGCGCAGTTCGTCGCGGTAGGATTTAAAATTTTGCTCTGCAACTTTAAGCGCGTCTTTAAGCTGTGAAATTTGAGCCCCCGAGTGGTTGGCCTCATGCTCTGCTTGCTCTAGAGCGCTTTTAGCTCCGTCTCTTAGGCGCAAAAGCTCCTCGTAGCGGGTCTGAGGCTTTAAATTTATCAAAATTGCGGTAGTGCGAAAATCGGCGCTTACTAAATTTGATGCGTAAAAGGGGCTTGTGGCAAACTCGCGCCTAGCTGCAGTTAAATTTACGTCCGCGTCGGTAAGGGTGGGTATGTGCTTAAGCAGCTCGCTCATGCCGCCACCTTTGTTTAGTAAAAGCGGTACGTTCGTGATGTCCGTGACGCTGGCGACGAAATCAAGCTTGGAAAAAGCCGCGTCCATCTGCGCTATTTTGCGGATCGTCTCGGGCGCTAAAAGATCGCCCGCGGGAGTGTATGCAAGCACCAAGAAATTCGGCGTTTCGTAGCGCTTGGATACTTCGCGCCAAATTTGAAGGTCTTTGTCATTATCTAGTAGAAGCGTCTGGCTCGAAGCGTCGATCTCGAGCTTTGTGGAGTAATATCCGAAAAAGAGCGCCAGCGCCGTAAACAGCGCAAGCGTGATTTTCGGAAACGCGACGATTAGGCGAAAAATTTTTTTCAAATACCGCTCTTTTAGGCG
>NZ_CALIBH010000268.1 GCF_938045775.1 uncultured Campylobacter sp. | reverse complement strand
ATCTGCATCGGCTCGGTCTCTTTCCACTCGCCGCGCTCCCAGTAGCGGCCCTTTGCGCTTACTTCGCGCAGGTTGATTTCAGGGTTAAAATTCGTCGCAAACGGATATCCATGGTCGCCTGCGTTGCAGTCTAGGATGTCGATCTCATGGATCTCGTCAAAGAGATTTTGCTGCGCGTAGGCGCAAAATACGTTCGTCACGCCCGGATCAAAGCCGCTTCCTAGCAGCGCCATCGTGTTTGCGGCTTTAAACTCGCCGTCCTTCGCCCACTGCAGCTTGTACTCAAATTTCGCCGTGTCTGGATGCTCGTAGTTTGCGGTGTCGATGTATGGGATGCCGGCGCGAGAGCACGCGTCCATGAGAGTTAGGTCCTGATACGGCAGCGCCACATTTAAAAGCAAATCGGTGCCCGTTTTTTTGATGAGCGCGACCACTGCGTCGGTGTCGTCCGCGTCGATCTGGGCGGTATCAATCTGCACGCCAAAGCGGTCTTTTATAAATTTAGCGATCGCGTCGCACTTGCTTTTGGTGCGGCTTGCAAGGGTGATTTTTGTAAAAACGTCCGCGTTCATCGCGCATTTTACGGTCGCGACTTGGCTCACGCCGCCCGCGCCTATGATTAAGATATTTGACATTTGGGCTCCTTTAAATTTTAAATTTAGCTGCAATTTTAGCAAATTTAAGATGAATTTTAAGAGGCGAGGTGTAATTAATCATAAAGTTTGACTATAGCTGACGCGGAGCGCAAGCTCGCTCTAACAAGAGCGCCGAAAGCGGCTAGCGCTAAAATTTACGCGGATAGCGGCATGCCGATTGACGGCGGCACGAGATTAAATTTACCACATTAAATTTACCGCCCTGCATCGCGCGATAAAATTTTAAGCCTTAAGCGCTCGTTTAAATTTAACGTTCCGCGGCAAGGCGTGGAGAATTTAAAATTTAAAGCTCGCTCGCTTCGCCGCTAAAATTTATCGCGCCTCTTGCCCCAAGCACGCGATAAAACCGCATACCGCAGCTAAATTTAACGCTTTAGCGAGCAGCGGTTTAAAAAGTAGCAAGCCGGGCAAAATCCCGTGACGCCCACGATAAAGGGCACGAGTCCGACCAGTCCCCACCAGCTGCTAAACACCACTCCCGCGATCATTATCGCTAGTCCGATCAGCGCTCTTATTATCCTAGTTTTTTTACTTAGCATTGTGTTTTCCTTTCTTTGTTTTTACATTTTTTACACGTATTTATACCAAAAAATTTATAAAGAGGACAATAACCGTAAACAGCTGTCAGTAGCGGCACGAGTCCGACCAGCCACAGCCAGCACTCGCAGACGAACCCAAATGCGTATATCCAAACCGCAGCGATTACTAGGCGGATAGTTTTATCTAAAATCCCAACGTTTTGCATTTTCTCTCCTTTACGCTAGGCCTCTTATCATGCCTTGCATGACCATCGGCTTCATCATATATAGCTTCATCGCCCAGTTTAGATAGCTCTCGCGAGTCGCGCCCATGCACGCTATCGTAGGCTCGGGCTTGCCCGTCCAGTTAAACTCTACCATCACCGCCTTGCCGAATTTCGTTAGTAGCGGGCAGGCAGTGTAGCCGCCGTATCTAGCACTCGGTTCGCGTCCTTTTATAGCGTCGGCTAGATTTTGCGCCAGCACTGGATACATCTTGCGTATACTAGCTCCGGTTTTACCGGCGGGAAATCCGCAAACGTCGCCGATGGCAAATATATTTTTAAATTTCGAGTGTTGCAGCGTCTCGCGCGTGAGGCTAATCCAGTTGCCTGCCACATCACCCTTTTCTACGCTTAGCCCTGCATCGGCGTAGATTTTAGAAGCCTTCACGCGAGGCACTAGGTGTAGGTAGTCAAATTTTACTTCGACTAGCTCTTTAGCGAGTTTATTTTCGCCGTTTTCGCGGTACGGCATAGCGTGCTCAAATACCGCTATATTGGCACTTTTGTCCACCTCAACCAGCTGATGCGAGGTAAAATACTTCACGTCTCGCTCCTCTAGCATCCCTTCTATCATTTTAGCATAAACAGGAGCGGAAAATATAGTCCGAGCGCCCGAGTATATCGAGATATCAAGCTTATCTCTGTTGCCTAAATTTCGCGCCATATCTTCGGTTAGCAGCGTTACTTTTTTATTTGCGCCCGAACACTTCATCGGTGTTTTGTTGTCGCTAAAGACTATCTTGCCGCCTTCTTTGCCGACTTTTTTCATTATGCCGGACATAGCAACGGCGCCAGGGATCGTGTAGATAGAAGTCACGTTGTCGCTACCGATATCGTCGGCGCTAAGCCCTTTTACGCTCTCAAACTCATACTCCGCTCCGCTAGCTATCACGAGGTAGTCGTAGTTCAAATTTGACCCGTCCTCTAGCTTGACGGAATTTGCCGCCGGATCTATGGATGCGGCATTTTGTTTTATCCATTTTACGCCGTCTGGGATCAAATTTGATTTTTCGTAGGTTATGTCTTCGGGCAGATAGTGACCGGCTGCGATGAGCGTAAAGCCGGGCTGATAGTAGAAGTACTCGTCCTTATCAAGGACAGTTAGTTCGGCGTTTGGCATATCTCGTCGTAATTTCGCCGCTAGGCTGATGCCGCCTAGACCGCTGCCGATTATTAGGATATTTGCGCGGATGTCCGCATTTTCTCCCGCATTTAGCTTGCTAGCCCCTGCGACTCCCGCCGCCGCTAGCCCCGCCGCGCCTAAAATTTTCAAGACGCCTCTTCTGTCGATGCTTTGCATAAAAGCTCCTTTTAGAAGTTATTGTCAAATCATAGCGCATTTTAAAATTTAAATATGTAACAAAGTCACCTTAACGTCACGACTCCGCGTTTTAGCTCGACGAGCCCCTTTTTCTGCATCTCTTTTAGCGCTCTTGATACAGCCTCTCTCGCGCTAGCGATGTCGTTTGCGATCTGTTCGTGCGTGATCTTTAGCCCGTTTTTCGCGCCGTTTTGCTCGAGGAAATTTATTATTCGCCTAGTTAGTGGCAAAAACAGCGTCTGATCCATAGCGGTTATCGCCGAGCTAAAGCGCGTAGCCATGAGCTCTAGCGCGTGATTTGCCACCTGCGGATAGTTTTCGCGTAGCCTCTTAAATATCTCTCTTGGTATCAAAATCATCCGCACGTCATCTTCGATTTGCAAATTTATCTCCGCTTGTAACGCTCCTAGCGAGCAAAAGCCGCACAGCATACAGCTATCGCCGTCTTGTAGGTTAAAGACGGTGATCTCTTTAAAATTACTCGTGCTAACCAGCCCGCGCGCACGCCCGCTTATGATGATCGCGTAGCCCAGACAACCGTCTTTTAGGTATATCCTCTCGCCTTTTTTAAAGCTTCTTAGCGTCGCGCTTTTTAACACTGCCTCTTTATCCTGTGCACTAAGCGTAAATTTAGACGTAAACCGTTGCTTTAGCGTATCTTTTAGCTCGTCTCCCAACATACGCGCTCCTTGGTTAAATTTGGCTTTGTTTAATTATATTTTCTTTTACGTAAAAGCGCGGTAATAAAATTTAGCTACAAAATATTTTAAGCATTGATTTATTTCGTGACCAACTCACCGAAATTGCGCTAAAATTGGGGTAAAATTTAGAAAAAACAAGGAAAAATATGAAAACGCAGGATGAAAAACCAAGCTGGCTGCAGCACTTTCCGATCATGTTTTACACCGTAGTTATGGGGCTTGGCGGACTAGCTCTCGCATACGAGCGGCTAAATTTGATATTTGATATCTCAGGCGCGGTTTTTGAGATTTTACGCGGCGCGGCTAGCCTAGCATACGCGCTCATCTGCGCTTGTTACGCGGCAAAACTCATCAGATACCCGCAGGCTTGCAAGGCGGAGTTTTTCCACCCGGTGCGCGTAAATTTTTTCGCCGCATTTTCGATTGGCACGCTGCTAGTCGCCTCGCTCTGGCGGGACTTCGCGCCCGTTTACGATGCGCTTTTTTGCGTGGGCGTAGCGTTTCAGACCTTTATCACGCTGCACGTCGTGTCTTTTTGGATCAAAAATAACGTCCAGATCGCGCACTCAAACCCAGCGTGGTTCATCCCGATCGTGGGCAATCTCTTCGTCCCGCTAGCAGCGCCCGCTGCGAGCGAGCTTGCGTGGTATTATTTTGCTATCGGGATATTTTTTTGGCCCGTGCTTTTTGCAGTTTTGTTTTACCGCATCATCTTTCACGATCAGATGCCGCAGAAATTTATCCCGACGCTTTTTATCGTGATCGCGCCGCCTGCGATAGCGTTTTTAGACTACGTCAAGCTCACCGGCAGCTTTGACGTCACAGCGAAGATCATGCTCTACATCACGCTATTTTTCGCGCTTCTCATCCTTTTTATGTTTAAAAGCTTTTTGCGGCTTAAATTTTTCCTCTCGTGGTGGGCGTTTACCTTCCCGACGGCTGCGGCTAGCATCGCGTTTTTGCGAGCGTTTAAGTTTAACGGGATCAAATTTTTCTTGTTTGCGGGAGCGGCGGGTTTTGCTATCTTATGCGTTTTTATAGGTATCGTGGGCTTTTACACGGTAAAAGCGATGCGGCGCGGCGAAATTTGCGTGCCTGAGGAGTAAAATTTCATGCGAGCTCGGTTAAAAATTTTGACGGGCGCAGGGCAAAGCGGGCTAGAACGCCGGCGGGCAGTAGGGTAAAATTTGCGTATCGAAGGATAAAAATTTACATGTAGCTTTAAATTTGAAATTACGATAAATTGAACCGAGCGGAATTTTATCGTTGCAGAAAGTTTGTCTAAATTTAGCTCGTCACGTGTTTTAGAGTTTAAATTTATACGCTACAGCAAAGAAGCGTAGTGCGATATTTACGATCGAGGCGGCACCGATCTTGCGCCGCACCACTAAAATCAAATTTCGTAGCGATAAATTTTGCCAAAATTTTCATCCAGAGTGTAGCTAAACTCACCGCCTGCGTAATATATTGTCTCGCCACCCTCCAGCTCGAAGCGCTGATACACGCGCAGCACGACCTCGTTTTCGCTGATGCCTTGGACATGGATAAAAATATCGCTCTTTCTGCCCGCGGTCATCGCCATTTGGTAGAGCTGATTAAATAGCGCGTATTCCGGATCTTTCTCGGCATCCTCTTGCGATAAAAAGCCCTCCAGCACGCCCAGCATCTCCGCGCGAAATTCCGTCCTGGCGCGCGCATAGGCGTTTTGGATATTTTCGATCTGGTTGGTATCGAGTAAATTTAAAAGCGAATGTTTGCCCACGTAAAGCGTCGCGCTCGATGTGATTTTGCCGTCCTTGTCGGTCACTAGTCGCAGAGCTTTCTCTACGCGCCACAAGGCCTCTTTTAGTTCAAGCCCGCTTTCAATTTCAATTTTCATCATAGATCCTTTATCAAGAATGCGGAATTTTAGCGTGAAATTTTAAATTTTAAAGACAAACTTCGCGATCAGATACGCCATATACAGCATCAAAACCCCCACGAGCGCATCGATTATGCGCCATGCCCTACTGCTTGCAAAAAGCTTCGAAAGTGCGCTTGAGCCGTAGCCCAAGCCGAAAAACCATGCAAACGATACAAACATAACTCCCGCGTAAAACCACGGCTTTTGTGCATCCGCGATCGTAGCGCCGAGCGAGCCCACGACCACGACGGTGTCTAAATACACATGCGGATTTAGAAGCGTCACCGCAAGGGCTTTGGCTACGACGGGCGCTAGCGGGCTATTTGTCGAGTTTTGGATCTTGGCAAAATGCGAGCCCCTGCAGGCGCTAAAAAACGAGCTTAGCGCGTAGCAGAGCAGAAATATGATCCCGCCTATGCTTAAAATTTGGGTAAGAAGCGAGTCTTGCTTAAGGGCGCCGCCGATTAAAAATATCCCTACGGCCGTAAATACGGCATCGCTTAGCGCGCAGACCGTGCAAACAGCCGCGA
>NZ_CALIBH010000267.1 GCF_938045775.1 uncultured Campylobacter sp. | reverse complement strand
GTAAGATGAAAAAAGGTTTTACTCTAATCGAGCTGATCTTTACCATCGTGATTTTGGCGATCACGACGATGGCGATCCCGCGTATCGTCGCGCAGACGACCGAGCTAAATGCCCTTGCGATCAAAGAGGAGCTCGTATATAACGCCAAAGCTTTTATGTCTCGTATATCTAAAGCGCAGTGGGATAGCGCATACGCGGCAGATGCTAGCTGCGGAGGTGATGCAAGCTGCATGGATAGAATTTTGACCGTAACTCCAGTCGTAGATGATTCGGGCAATAGTACCAAGGAAGTTAGACCGGGGATTTTGCCGGAAGCTAGTCAGCGTGGAATCAGCTCCCAAGCTCCAGCTACGAAAAAGCAATTTGGTAGAAATGGAATTTCTTTTGGCGGCGGTCGTTATAACGATGTTGATGACTACGATAAATTTACTACTCAAATGACAGTAGGCAATTTAGTAGGCTCTAGCAGTAGAGGTGATTTTATCCTTAATACTAGGATTAATGTCGATGTAGATTATGTAGCAGAGCCTTTTAGCGCGGCGGAGTATGCTACGGGTACCAATATAAGAGGCGTTCTTAGCGATCAACCATCTAATGGCGCCCCTACTAATATAAAGATGGTTAGGGTTGCTGCTACGGATCTAAACGACGCCGTAGCTAAAGATGGTACTGCTAAATCAGTTGTTTTAAAGGCATTTTTATCTAATATCGGCGTCGGCGTTCAGACAACCGTCACTAGACTACATAACTAATAGGAGCGCGAGATGAAAAGAGGCTTTACCCTTATAGAGCTTGTGTTTGTTATCGTAGTGCTGGGGATCATCTCGATGTTTGGCGCTGATCTATACACCAAGATCTATAAATCTTACGTGCATGTACGTGCGGTAAATCAGCTGGAAGCCAGAACGCAAAATGCGATGATGCTAATCACAAATCGCTTGGAGGATAGAATAAAAAGCTCTACCATAGGCAGAGATCTTGCCGTAAATGATTTTGTGCCGATTAGCAACCTTACTAATCCGAGATTTGATATATTAGAGTGGATCGGACAAAGCGTAGAGACGAGAAATATAAATCAGAGAACTCCAGGTTGGAGCGGCTTTATGTCAATGTCTCAACTCCGAGATAGCACATGGACGGCCGATGCGAATAATGCCGGATATATCGCAGATACTAGGGCTGCGTTTAATATGGTATCCTTGGGTAGCGATTTTCCGCGAGTAGCTAGGATAGTTCGGAATTTAAGGGCTACTGCTTACAATACTCCATCTAATAATACTCAGGTCGCCGTTATATTTAGAGCTGTTACTAATGATGCTTCGCCTACTAGCGTAGGTATAGGCTTCGGCTACGATAGGGCGGTTAGAG
>NZ_CALIBH010000266.1 GCF_938045775.1 uncultured Campylobacter sp. | reverse complement strand
TCGCAGAAGTTGATAGGATAGATATCTGCTTTTGCGTCGATTACTTTAAACATAGCTTGGGAGCGTGTGCGGCGGTCTGCTAGCTCGTTCATATAGCGTTTGCCGGTTCTTGGATCGACTGAGATACCGTAGCGGAAGCTTCCGTTTACGTTAAACATAGAGCCTACGCCAAAGCCTTTTTCGTCAGGGCATGCCCATGGACCGAATTGTATCCAGCTTAGCTGCACTGGAGTTGCGCCGATCCTAAACGCCTCTTTCATAGCGCCTGCTGTTGCGCCCGGGTGGTTAGTGCTATCCGTAGTAGGCAGGATAGACGGATCTTGAACTTGTCTAAAGAATACGTCGCGGCAAAATCCGCCTGCAGCTAGCACTACGCCTTTTTTAGCTTTTATCGTCTTTTTAGTTCCGGTAGTGTTTTCGGCGTCGTCTTTTTGGCTCTTTGGATCAAATTTATAATCCTCTCTGATGATTACGCCGTCTACGCCGCCGTCTTCGCCGAGTACAAACTCGTCAAATTTAGCTCTTTGTCTTAGCTCGCAGCCTTGAAGGTTTTTAAAGTATTCTACCATCGGTTGAACGATACCTGAGCCTGAACCGTTAGCGGTTTGAAGCGAGCGCGGTACGCTGTGTCCGCCTGCGTGAGTAACTTTATCTATGTATTTAGCGCCGCATTTTAGAGTTAGTTTATATGCGTCTTGCGCGCGAGTAGCGATGGTGTCGATGAGATCTACGTGGTTTAGTCCTCGGCCGGCTTTTAGGCAGTCTTTGATAAATAGCTCGTTGCTATCTTTGATGCCTTCTGCTTTTTGTTTGTCGCTATTTGGAACGGCAAATATTCCGCCGTTAATTACGGAGTTGCCGCCGACGCGTCCCATCTTTTCTAGGATTAGGACTTTGTTGCCCTTTTCGGCTGCGGTGATACCAGCTGCAAGTCCTGCAAAGCCAGAGCCCACGATAACTACATCCCACTCTTCGTCAAATTTGACGTCTTTAGCGTTTACCGCAGCATTTGCGTTTACGGAGCCGAGCACTAAAGCACCCGCGCCAACTAGGCTCATTTTGAGCAGATTACGTCTTGAAAAATTTTCCATGATGTCTCCTTTATTTTACCGTTATACGGTTTTTTTGATGCCTAATTTTGGGAGAATTATAGCCAAAGTTAAATAAAAGCAAAATAATATTATTTAAAAATTGTTTTTAAATTTTAAAAAACCGCCGCCGCTAAAAAGCCGCTTATCGGCTGCTTGCTAGCTCTAAATTTAGACAAATTTTAAATTTAAATCTCTACATAAAATTTTGTGCGCTATGAGAGTGTATTATAGGCTGGATAAAAGACCCGCAAAGCAGGTCTTTATTTCTCGCAAAGCTTGCCGCATGCGTCGGCGCGGCATCTGCTGCAGTGAGTCATTTGATGAATGGAGCCGCCGATAAGCTTTCGCATGCTGCGAATTTCTTCGTTTGAGGGCGATTTGATATTTGCAAAAGGGGTATCATGCACAGGGATCATCGCCATACAGTTCATGATATCGGCCTGCCACTCTTTGGCCTTTTTCGCGATTTCGGGTACGTGAGTCATATTTACGCCAGGTATTACGACCGTATTGATCTTTACGATCATGCGGGCTTCTTTTAGTTTGCGAATCCCTTCCTCTTGGCGCTCCCCAAGAATTCTAGCACCCTCTTCGCCGCGGTAAATTTTGTTTTTGTGGCGCACCCACGCATAAATTTTGCCGCCCACGTCAGGCGTTACGGCATTAACGGTTACCGTCACGTGGCTCACGCCGATTCGCACGATATCATCCACGTGCTCGGGCAGGGACAGGCCGTTTGTGGATAGGCAAAGTAGGGCGTGAGGGAAGCGGGCTTTGCATTTTTCAAAAGTCGCTAGGGTCTTGTCGGCATCGCACATAGGATCCCCGGGTCCTGCGATACCGATGACCGAGATATCCTGTCTAAATTTAAATAGATTTTCCACGTATAGCGCGGCTTCGTCCGGGCTTTGCACCCTCCCCGTTACGCCGGGTCGATTTTCGTTTGCGCAGTCGTAGATGCGGTTGCAAAAATTGCATTGGATATTGCAATGCGGCGCTACGGGAAGGTGCACGCGCCCGTAGGCGGCGGACGCTTTTTTGCTAAAGCAGGGGTGGTTATCGAAGGAGGGTTTGGCAAAAAAATTCATCAATCTTTTTTCCTTCCGAATTTGATGGCGTCCGCGTGGCAAACATCCATACAATCGCCGCAGTTCGTGCAGTTCATCTCGTCCGGCCTCGTGCCCATTTCGCATTTGCGCAAACAGGCGTTGCAGTTATCGCAGGCATCCGTTTTATAAACGCGAAATATTGAAATTTTACGCAGCAGCTCCATTATGCCGCCGCTAGGACAGGCGAAGCGGCACCATAAATTTGCGACGATCAAAGATGCAGCGATGAGGGCCACGACTACGGCAGTGCGAACCGCCCAGTACCAGTCGGAAAATTTAAATGACATGATAACGGCGTTGAGATACTCGTCGCTGGTGCGAATAGGGATCATAACGCGGGGGTTTCCATAGATAAAATAGACGCCGGCGCTAAGCAAAACGGCTAGAACCATGCCTATCTGCGCATATCGTAGCTTCCTGTTATTTTTTAGCTTAAGCTTAAAAGCGGCAAATTTGCCGAGCATTTGATTTACGAATCCGCCCGGGCAAAGCCAGCCGCAAAACGCGCGCCCAAGGAAAATAACAAGCACAGGTATAAATAGCCAAAAGCCGAAAAAGACGGTCGCGATCCGCCCCCAGCACGTGACGATCGGACAGGATTGGCAGTTTACGAAAGGCACTATAAAAGGGCATCTAAAAATTCCGTAATAAGCCCATTGCCCGATCGCACCGATAAAAATCAGCTGCACCAATCGACGAATTTTAGTTAGCCTAGAGACTTTTTTCATCTTTGCCATATTCACTATACTAAACATCTTTTACACCAAACCTTTCTATGAGTTCGAGCCCACGCGCCGAATGGATGGAGGTAAAGCCGTGTCGCTCGAAAATTTCCTGCCCCTCCACGGAACAGACGAAGTCCGCGAAGTCGTCGACCAGCTTCTCGTCCTTTACGTACTTCATGATATTTAGCGTAAAGGTAAGCGGCCCGGGCGGGATGAGTTTCTCGTCGATAGGCATATATTCGATCTTGTCTTTAAACCTATCGTGCGTCGTTAGGCGCTTTTCGATTATGGACGCATCGCCCTTGCCATCTACCAGATCGCACATCATCTGGATGACGCATGAGCCGTTGGCAATCATATTTTTCATAACGGGCCCCGTGAGACCTGAATTTTTCAAAATTCCCTTTACCGGTCCGCTACCCGGAGGCGATGCCCTTAGCGGCAGCATCACCCGCACGCCGGGCTCTGCTAGATCCTTCAGATCGCGAATGCCCGCGGGATTTCCCTTCGGCACTACTAAAACGTAGTCGGTAAAACATAGCGGTCTAAAGCGGAGGCTAAGGCCAGCCTTACGCAGTTTTTGAGACAGCTCCAAAACGCGAGCGCCGAAAACCTCCGTCTTGCCTTGCAAGGCTAGCAGCGACTTTCCGAGCGCACCCGCAAAGGCGCCGGTGTACTGGATATTATGTCCCGTCCTTGACTCATAAATGGCGTTTAGCTCGTTAAATGCTTCGGACAGTCCTCCGCACGACCAAACCTGCAGGGAACCTGGCTTAAACGGCGTGAAGCCGGCGAGCATCGATTCGGGTCCGGCGATGGCGGCTGCCGCTAAAGCTCCTTTTAAAAAGCCGCGACGAGATTCGTCTATCTCCTTAAATTTCATACAACCTCTCCTTTCTTTGGTTTGTTTTTAAATTTAGAAAATTTTTAATTTTAAAATTTCAAATAAGACCTGCTAAAGCAGCTCTATAAAGGCTTCCAGCCGCGTGCGTATCTGCCCGACATCCTGTTTTGAATAATCGGTCTCTAGCGACATATAGTTCGCTCCCGCTTCGCGGCTCGCCTCTTTGATCTTGTTCGTCTCGATCGCGTAGGTGTGGCAGCCGCTTAGCACGACGTCGATGACGCCATCTGCTTGATATTCGCGGATAAATTCCTTGATAATATCCGAGCGTGCGTCGTTTTGATACATCACCGAACAGGGGATTTTAAGGTAGCGCTCGGCGATATTTGCGACCGGATCGCCCTTTGTTTGCACTTGGTTTTGATAGCCTTTGGTGCCGGAGCAGTTTTCAAATGCCACTACATCTGCACTCAGCTCCTCAATCTGCTTGATAACCTTTTCATACACGCCTCCGCTCGGACAGCCTGTGATGATGATCCGCTTTTTACGAGTTTTCGGCGGCGATATCTTCTTTGCGGCGGCTATGTAGGCGCGTATCATTTTAAGCTTCTCCTGCTTGTCGTATATGAAGTCGCTCGCAAATGAAATTTGATGAATTTCGCTGCCCGCTACCGGCATCGGATTTAGTTTGCCAAGCTCTAAAAGTTCCATCATCACATCACGCTCTTCGTTGTAAATTTGCACCGCATCAAGTAGCGCTTCATCCGTGATTTTCGTATTAAATTTTTGCTCCAAAACTTTGCGAAATTTCCTAAGCTCATCGGTAAAAAGCTCCAAACTCTTGCCGCCAGTCATATTCGGCAGTTGCAGTACGTGGACGTCCTTATGCTTTGCAAGCAGCTCATACATCTTTTTCTTGCCGTCGCAGGTCGTTTCACCTATGACGAGATCGCTAGCGTTCATATAGGGGCATTTTTTCGTAACCGCGTAGCCGTAGCTTGCTTTGATTAGCGGGCAAAGATTGCGCGGAAGCTCGGCATGAGCGGCATCTATCGGGCTTTCGTCATAGGCGCAAAGCCCAACCGGCACGGCGCCCGCGGCGTAAATAAGCTCCTTCGGCGAATAGGTGCAAAACATCCCAACTACGTGTTTGCCTTGCTCTTTTAGATCGTGCAGAGCCATTGCGTTACGCTTTTTAAGCGCGTCAAAATCCATCTTCATCTCGTCTCCTTTAAAATTTCGTTTGCTTTGCGTGCACCGATAAGCGCAGCGCCCATCGCGCCGCAGTAGATTGCGTTTTCGCAAGTAAAAATTTCAGCCCCCAGATGCTCGCCTAGAAGCTGCTTAAAGAGCGGCACGTTGCTAAGTCCGCCGCTTAAAAAATAAATTTGATTTTCCAGCCGTTTGATGAGAGAGGCGACCTTGTGCGCGGAGGAATCCACGATGGCGTAGGCGATCTCGCTAGTTTCGGCTCCGTTTGCGCTTAGCGAGACGATCTCGCTTTCTGCAAAAACAGTGCACGTTGAGCTAATTTTAATCGCGGGATTTTTGCGGGCGGTTTTGTAAATTTCGCTAAGCTCAAGCCCCAAGCGGCCCGCACTGATCTCTAAAAATTTGCCTGTGCCCGCCGAGCATTTGTCGTTCATGATAAAATCCGCCGGTTTGCCGTTTTCTATTTTGATCGCTTTGGTGTCTTGCCCGCCCACATCGATGACGGTGCAGTCTTGCTCAAATAAAAAGTGTGCCCCAAGCCCGTGGCATAAAATTTCGCTCATGCTAAGCTGCGCGTACTCTACGCTAACGCGTCCGTAGCCCGTAGCCGTCACGAAGCCCTCTGCGTAGCCTTTTTGCTCTAAAGCTTGCTTGATCTGGCGCGCGACCTTGACCGCGCTAAAGCCGCTTGGCAGCAAAAATAGCTCGCAAAATTCGCCGCGTTCGTCCATAACGGCGACCTTTGATGAGGTGGAGCCGATGTTGGTACCGATAAAATGCATAAAATTTTAAATCCGTCGAAAAATATTTCTACGCCGTAGAACTTTGATTTGAATGTTAGTCTTTTTAAGCTTTTAGACTGCTGAAATTTAGCGCAGGCGGGCGGCGCGGATTAAATTTAGCCCCTCGGCGCGTTTGAATTGGTTTTAAATTTAAATTTAGCGCTCGCGGGCGATTAAAATTCCGCTTAAAATCACCACCGCAATGCCTGCTAGCACGATCGGGCCCGGCAGCCGGTCGCCTAGCATAATTCCAAGCGCCATGCTAAAGAGGATATCGCTGTAGCTGATCGCAGCGACGATGCCCGCTTTGCGCGAAGCGGCGTAGGCGCGCGTCATGTAAATTTGAAAGTAGATACCGCTGACACCCAGAAGCGCCACGAGCACCCAGCCAAAAAGGCTTGGCGGGTTGAAATAAGCGAGCTTTGCTAAATCCGTCCCGCTGAAAAGCCCTAAAATTTTAACCTCGCTATCACCGAGCACCCAGCCCGTTATCATCATCGTAGCACTTAGAAAGGTGGCGGACGAGACGAAAACCAGCACGATGAGGTTTGTGGCGTAGTGTTTGCGGAGCTCGCGCACGCTCGTGTATGCAAGCCCCGCGCACATACCGCCGAAGATTCCCACCGCGTCGGTTACGCTGATGCCGATGTGCGGGCGCACGACGAGTAAAATTCCGCCAAAGCCGAGCAGTATCGCAAACCAACCGCGCGAGCTTAGCTTTTCGCCTAAGAAAAATGCCGAAAATAGCGCGGTGAAAATGGGCGCCGTCTTTTGGAAGGTAAAAGCGGTGCCAAGATCGATGTGAGCGATGTTGTAAAAGGTCGCTAAGATACCGCAGCTGCCGATAAAGCCGCGAAACGCGAGTAGCCACGGCTTGCCGCCGGGGCCAAGATTTTTTACCCGCCTTAGCGAAAACAGCACGATGCCGATGCCTACGACGTTGCGGAAAAACACGATCTCGGCGCTACTCATATGCTCTGCCATGACCTTGGCCAAAGCGCCGTTTAGCGCAAAATAGAAGCTCGCTACTAGCATATAATAAACGCCCAGATGTTTCAGCCAAAACGCGGAGTAAAGCTTCTGCTTCATCGCGCGCTACTTTCGGTTCGCCACGAGCGCGCCCGCGACGATGATAAGCGCCATACCACCAAGCGCCATGAAACCGGGCAAGGCGTCGCCTAGCAGCAGCCCAAATAGCGTCGAAAAGATGATGTCGGCGTAGCTGATCGTAGCTACTATGCCCGCTTTGCGCGTCGCGGCGTAGGCCTTGGTGACGTAGGTTTGATAAAACAGCCCCAGCAGCCCCAAAAGAACGGCAAAGAGCCAGCCCTGCGCGTTTGGAATTTTAAATTTGCAAAGCATAAAGCTCAGTGCGGGCGCGTCTATAAATTCCGCTGCGATCATAAGCGCTACGGGCATCAGCGTGCCGGCAAGAAGCGCCGAGAGGATGATCGTATCGGAGCTATAGTATTTGCGCAGCCCGCGCACGGAGGTAAGCGCCATTGCGGCGAATAATCCGCTTAAAATTCCAAAAA
Source organism: uncultured Campylobacter sp. (assembly GCF_938045775.1). GTDB lineage: Bacteria > Campylobacterota > Campylobacteria > Campylobacterales > Campylobacteraceae > Campylobacter_B. The sequence continues at coordinate 7,713 of NZ_CALIBH010000266.1, read as the reverse complement.
TATCACTCGGCTGCAAGCCAAACTGCGGCTGAATTACCAAAACGATGCCCACAAAGCCCAGGCAGACCGAGAACCAGCCCATCGCGCCGAATTTTTCGCCGAGGGTAAAGTACGCGATGATCGCCGTCCAAATGGGCGCCGTTTTTTGAAAAGTAAATGCCTCGCCGAGGCTGATGTTGGCGACGTTATAAAAAAATACCATCAGCCCCAAAATCCCGATAATGCCGCGAAACGCGAGCGTAAAAGGATGACCGCCCTTGTTTGCGAAGCGTGCCGCGCGGGGACGAGCCTTGATTTTATAAAGCAGGATTAGAAGCCCGGGCAGATTGCGAAAGAGCACGACCTCAAGCGATGAAATTTGCGCGCCCAAAAGCTTGGCAAAAACGCTCGCAAAAGAGTTATAAAAACGCGCCGCGAGCGTATAATACGCGCTTAGATGATGCAGCAAGAAGTTATCGTATTTCATCGCGTCCCTTTAAATTTGCGAAATTATACACGCATAATGATTAAATTTTAATATTCCGCTGTTTTAATATTTCGCCACGCCGCCTGTTTTTGCGCGTTTGGGCACAACGGCTCGGTTTTGTACTTCTGCGCTTGAATGCGCAAAGCAGTAAAATTTACGCAGCTGCGGGTTTTTTATACTTTCGCGCGTTCTCGCCCGTTTTTGTACTTTGACCGCTAGTTTTCGCACTTAGACCGAGGTTTTTAAAATTTATAAAATTTTGCGTGCAGCTCCATATTCCGCGATATCTGCGGCGACAGATCGCGCGCCTTGGCGTCTTTTATCTAGGCGACGCTCTGTTCGTGTCGCGTAAAATTTCTCTAAATTTAGCGCCTAAATTTTGTAAAATTTTGCCGCTTAGCTCCGCGAGCGAGCGCGTAGAATTTGGCTTTAATCTATTTTTGGTTATAATCGCGCCAAAAACTACAAGGACGAACGTGAAAAGTTTGATCATCATCGGGCGCCCCAACGTCGGCAAGTCGAGCCTTTTTAACCGCCTAGCGGGCGCTCGCATCGCCATCACGAGCGACGTTGCGGGTACGACGCGTGATACCAATAGGGCCGAAGCCGAAATTTTCGATCGTCGCGTGCGAGTGATCGATTCTGGCGGCCTGGACGACGCCTCCGAGCTGTTTGCGCGCGTGCAAGCTAAGACGCTAAGTGAGGCAAAGAGCGCGGATTTGATAATCTTTATGACGGACGGCAAGCTGCTTCCGAGCGACGATGAGCGGCGGATATTTTTCTCGCTGCAAAAGCTCGGTAAGCCCATCGCTTTGGCGGTCAATAAGATCGACGGCAAGCGCGACGAGGAGCGCAGCTGGGAGTTTAACGAATTCGGCGTTAAATTTTTCCCGATCTCCGTCTCGCACAACAGCGGCATCGATGAGCTGAAAGAGTGGATCTACGGCTTTTTGGATCCTGCGCCCGCGCAGCAGGACGAGGATGAAATTTTTGATGATTTTATAGAGGGCTTTAACGACGAGGGCGAGCCGAAAGAGGGGCGCGACGAGGAATTTTATGCAGACAAAACCATCGGCGTGGGTATCATCGGGCGGGTGAACGTCGGTAAATCAAGCCTTCTAAACGCACTTGTGGGCTCGCAGCGCTCGGTCGTGAGCGATTACGCGGGCACGACGATCGATCCGGTGAACGAAAGCACGGAATTTGGGGGGCGTACGCTTGAGTTTATCGACACGGCGGGCATTCGCCGCCGCGGTAAGATCGAGGGCATCGAGCGTTTCGCGTTAAACCGCACCGAAAAAATCCTGCAAAACTCCGACATCGCGCTTTTGGTGCTTGACGCAAGCGAGCCGCTAAACGAGCTGGACGAGCGCATCGCGGGACTTGCGGCTAAATTTGAACTCGGGCTCATCATAATTTTAAACAAATGGGATCTTTGCGAGCGCGATTACGACGAGTTTTGCCGCGATTTGCGCGATAGGTTTAAATTTCTTTCCTATGCGCCGATCATCAGCGTCAGCGCGACGGACAAGAAGCGGATACATAAAATTTACCCGCTCATTTTGGAGGTTTATTCAAATTTCACGCGCAAGCTCGGCACCGCAAGGATTAATGAAGCCATAGAGGGTGCGATCAAAACCCATCCGATACCTCGCGAGCGGGGCAAATCGGTTAAAATTTACTACGCCGCGCAGATCGGCTTTGCGCCGCCGAAGATCGCTCTTGTAATGAACCGCCCGCAAGCGCTACATTTCAGCTACAAGCGTTATTTGATGAACAGGCTGCGCGCGAGCTTTGCTCTTTCGGGAAGTCCGCTAGTGCTGCTGCCGCGCAAAAAAGGTGAGAGCGATGAAGAGCGGTAACATCGTACTCATCGGCTTTATGGGAGTCGGCAAGGGCACGGTAGCGCGGGCTCTGGCTGCGCAAAGCGGGATGTTTGCGCTTGATTGCGACGATATGATCGAAAGCTACGCCAATAAAAAGATCGGGCAAATTTTTAAAGAGCAGGGCGAGCAAAGCTTTAGAAAGATGGAAGAGGGCCTTGCGAAATTTTTAGAAAAGTCCGTCCGCTGCGCCGTGATCTCCACCGGCGGCGGCTTTTACGCCGTGAAAAATTTAAACAAAATCGGCACCGTCGTGTATCTGAAATCAAGCTTTGAGGGAATCATTAATCGCTTAAAAAATAGCGAGAATGCGGAGAAAAAATTTGCTAAGCGCCCGCTGTTAGCGGATCTGCAAAAGGCCGCGGCGCTGCACGCTCAAAGAGACGGGGCGTATGAAAAAAAGGCCGACATCGTAATCAACGTCGAAAATAAAAGCGTAAAAAAGATCGTAAAAGAAATTTGCTCCGCCTGCGACGGGCTAAATTTAAAAGGGAAAAAGATGTCTAAACAAAAGCGCTCCGGCGGCGGTAAAAATTCCAAGCCGCACGGCAAAGAGGGCAAAGGCGATAAGCTTGAAAAGAAAGAGGCGCTAAAGCAAAAGCTGCGCGAGCTACTAGAGGGCTTAGAGCGCGAGCAAATTCCAAAGCGGGTGATCGCGTGGCACTTCGATCTTTACGAGCCTTACGCGCTTGAGCTCGCGGGATCGAGCAGCTTTGATGCGGATGACGACGACTGGGCGTGCGAGGACGAGGATGAATTTTATCCCGAATATTCACGCTTGCAGCTTGAATTTTTAAATGAGCTTTCGTGGCGGCAGGTTTTAAAACTGCTCGTACAGGCTTTGCGCGAGCTGCGAGAGCAGATGCCAGATGCAAAAATTTTTAAGTGCAAGCACGTCGCCGTGGGTTTTGTGGACGGCGATTTGATTTTGATTTAAAGGAGCAATGATGAGAATTTTAACGGGTCTTCAGCCCAGCGGCAAGCTGCATTTGGGCAACTACTTCGCGAGTATCAAGCAGATGGTGGATGCGCAAAACGCGGGCGAGCAGATGTTTATGTTTATCGCAAACTACCATGCGCTCACGTCCGTAAGCGATGGCGCAAAGCTAAAAAATTCCACCTACGAGGCCGCCGCGGCGTTTTTGTCGCTGGGGATCGATCCGAAAAAGACGGTGTTTTGGGTGCAAAGCGACGTGAAAGAGGTGCTGGAGCTTTACTGGATTTTAAGCGGATACACGCCGATGGGGCTGCTCGAGCGAGCGCACGCATACAAAGACAAGATCGCAAAGGGCTTTGAGAGCAAACACGATCTGTTTAGCTACCCCGTGCTGATGGCTGCGGACATCCTGCTATACAGCGCGGAGATCGTGCCCGTGGGCAAGGATCAGATCCAGCACGTCGAGATCGCCCGAGACATCGCGCTTAAATTTAACAACGCCCACGGCGAAATTTTAACTATTCCGCAAGCGCGCGTAAATGATGAAGTGGCGATCGTGCCGGGCACAGACGGCGCGAAGATGAGCAAGAGCTACGGCAATACGATCGATATTTTTGCAGATGCCGCGACGCTAAAGAAGCAAATTTCAAGTATCGTAACGGCCTCCGAGCCGCTAGAAGCGCCTAAGCAGTGGCGCGGATGCAATGTCTATAATATCGCGAAGCTGTTTTTAAGCGAGGCGGCGGATCAAGCGGCGCTGCGGGCTCGCTACGAGCGCGGAGGCGAGGGGCACGGGCACTTCAAGACATATCTAAACGAGCTCGTGCTTAGCTACTTCAAAGATGCGCGAGATAAATTCGAATACTATCAAAGCCACCGCGAAATTTTAGACGAGATGCTAAGACAGGGCGCGCAAAGGGCGGCTGCGACGGCTGCTTCATTGATACAAAAGGTTCGCGCCGCCGTGGGGATTTATCGCTAAGGAGAGTGAGATGACGGATTACGCTAGAGAAATTTTATCTGACGGCAAGCTGCTTCGGCAGAAGCTGGGAATTTTCTTGCAAACTCCTAGTAAGGTTGAAATTTACGCACGCGCCTGCGAGAAATTTTTTGCCACGGGCAAGCAGCGCGAGTTAAATTACGTAAGTACGTGGAGCTGGTGGGGATTTTTCGGCACGCTGTTCTTTTTTCTGTACCGCAAGGAGTATAAAATTGCCGCAGCCCTATTTGCCGTTGTGTTAATTTCCTGCTTTATTCCGTTTTTGGATGAATATGATAGAAGTATAGGAATGGCGATTAGCGTCAGTAGCGGAACTATGGCGAAATATTTCGTTTGCTATAGTTTTGTTTCATTGCTGGATAAACAGGACGATGAAGCCCTAAGACGGGGCGGCGGCGTGAATAGATGGGCGATATGGCTCGCGGTAATATTTTACGCTTTTGTCGCAATTGTGTTTGCGCTGATAATTTCAAACGGCGGCAAAGCTTAGCCGTTTTAAAAGGCTTCCACGCTCAAAAACGCTAAATTTTAAAAAGGAGTAAGAATGAAAGCGATCGTAACGGTGATCGGCAAGGATAAAGTTGGCATAGTGGCGGGCGTTTCGGCTAAGCTCGCGCAGCTTGGGCTAAACATAGACGACATCAGCCAGACGGTTTTGGATGAGTTTTTTACGATGATGGCGGTGGTTTCCAGCGAGGAAAAGCAGGACTTCACGGCTCTACGCGAGGAGCTAAACGAGCTAGGCGAAAAGCTAAAAGTTAAAATCAACATCCAAAGCTCGGCGATATTTGACGCCATGCACAACATCTAAGGCGCACAGATGGACATCAAAAACGTAACCGAAACGATCGCGATGATCGAGGAGCAAAATTTCGACATCCGCACGATCACGATGGGTATCAGCCTGCTTGACTGCATCGATCCGGGTATCGACAAAGCCGCGGAGAAAATTCACGCCAAGATCACCGATAAGGCGCGCGATCTAGTAAAGGTCGGCAATGAAATTTCAGCCGAGCTCGGCATCCCGATCGTAAATAAGCGCGTCTGCGTAACGCCTATCGCCATCATCGGCGCGGCGACGAACGCTACTGACTACGTGCCGCTTGCTAGAGCGATGGATAAGGCGGCACAAAAGGTCGGTATCGACTTTATCGGCGGCTTTTCGGCACTCGTACAAAAGGGCTACGCAAAGGGCGATAAAATTTTAATAAACTCCATCCCCGCCGCGCTTGCCGCGACGCAAAAGGTCTGCTCGTCGGTAAATATCGGCTCAACCAAAACCGGCATAAATATGAGCGCGGTCGCCGATATGGGGCGCGTGATCAAAGAGACGGCGCGACTTTCGGACCTTGGCGCCGCAAAGCTGGTCGTATTTGCCAACGCCGTCGAGGATAATCCCTTTATGGCGGGCGCATTTCATGGCGTGGGCGAGGCCGAAGTCGTCATAAACGTGGGCGTCAGCGGCCCCGGCGTCGTTAAACGAGCGCTTGAGAAGGTGCGCGGAGCGAGCTTTGACGTGGTCGCCGAGACCGTGAAAAAGACGGCGTTTAAGATCACGCGCATCGGACAGCTCGTGGGTCAAATGGCGTCCGAGCGGCTGGGCGTGAAATTTGGTATCGTCGATCTCTCGCTAGCTCCGACTCCGGCGGTGGGCGATTCGGTCGCGCGCGTGCTTGAGGAGATGGGACTAGAGCGCGTCGGTACGCACGGCACGACGGCTGCGCTTGCGCTGCTAAACGACGCGGTCAAAAAGGGCGGAGTGATGGCGTGCAACCAAGTAGGCGGGCTTAGCGGCGCGTTTATCCCCGTCTCCGAAGACGAGGGCATGATCGCCGCGGTGCGCGCAGGATCGTTAAGCTTAGAAAAGCTCGAAGCGATGACCGCGATCTGCTCGGTGGGGCTCGATATGATCGCGATCCCGCAGGATACGCCCGAGCAGACGATCGCCGCGATCATAGCCGACGAGGCCGCGATCGGCGTGATAAATCAAAAAACGACCGCCGTGCGCATAATCCCAAAAGGCAAAGAGGGCGACACGCTGGAGTTTGGCGGGTTACTCGGCAGCGCGCCCGTGATGAGCGTAAATAAAAACTCATCGGCAGACTTCATCGCTCGCGGCGGTCAGATACCGGCACCCATTCATAGTTTTAAAAACTAAATTTAACCGGCCTAAGGAGGAAAGATGAGAGCGTTTGCGTTATTTGCGGCAGTTTTGCTTTTAAGCGGCTGCTCTATAATCTCGGCATTTTATAGCAAAGAGAAAAAATTCGAGCTGGCGGGCTTGGGGCAAGACGGAGTTTATAGGACTTCGGACGACAGCGCAGACACGCTAATAAAAATAACGTCCGCCCGCACAAAAGAGGGCGAGCCGTATCGCATAATCCACACGCTGGAAATTCCTAAAAATTCTACCCTGACGGATTTTGATAGCAACGATAAAGAGGTATTTAAAATAGACTGCTCAAAGAATTATTGCGAGCCTAAATACGACGAGGAGCCGAAAAGAATTGCTATTTCTTGGCCTGCGCCGAATGGAGGCGGCGTTTTTGACGGCGTCATATATCTAAAAAATTTACGGCTCGTAAAGGCGTATTAAATTTGCGGATTTAAAAGCGCACAAATTTATAAAATTTAACGAGTAAAATTCTAAGTCGCCGCGATGGAATTTTTCGGGCTTTAAATTCTGTGCTACAGGCGTGGAATTTTGAGTTAGAATTTCAGCTTGAAATTTTACGGCGCAATCCCCACGGCGAGCTAAAATTTTAAAATTTCGCCGTAAGACGAGGCGTTAAAATTTCATCGCCGCTCGCGGCGGACAGCGGCGGATCTTTTGAAATTTTAAATTTAAAGCGGCTTTTCATTGAAATTTTAAAATTTAAAAGTAATCTGTTTCGTTATCATTGCTCGTCCGCTTAAGAAGCGAGCGGGATTCTATTTCGACGCGGATTAAATACAGCGCGCAAGAATAAGCGCAGCGTCAAAATTTTAAAAGACGACGCGAAAATATGAGGCGGAAATAAAATGCAAAAAATGGCTTGGGAATTTGGCGAGCTTGAAAAAGTCGCGACGGACGAGGGCTTTATTTGGTATGCGGAGCTGGGGTTAAAAAGCGAAAGCTTCGGCGAGGTGCCGTTTTGCCTCGTGTCTGCGGATACGGCGGATGTGGACGATGTGGGGTCTTGCTCGCGCAGCGCATCGCCCGAGACATCGATCGGTATGTAAAAGACGCTCTTGTCTTCCTGCGAGACGAGCTTAGACGCGAGTATCGTTTGGGCGAGGATGAGCTTAGGCTGCTTGACGTGCCCGTTTGCGATCTGCCGTTTGAGCTTCCGCAATGCACGTTTTACGCGCGCGATACGCAGTGGCTGATGAGATTTGCCGAGGGCGCGCTTGATATTTGCGAGCCTTTCGGCATCGGGGTGATTTT
>NZ_CALIBH010000265.1 GCF_938045775.1 uncultured Campylobacter sp. | reverse complement strand
TACTCGGACGGGGAAAGTAGGTCGCTGCAGGCTTTGTTAAAATTCCATAACTTTCCATACAATTTTCAATTTAAATTCTATTCTAATGTCTTTAGCTTATCACTTCTTTTATCTAATAAATATTGCTTGATAAATTTAAAATTCTAGCTTTTTAGAATTTTAGAACCTTCTGCAAATACAAATTTTAAATCTAGCCCTCCGCCACAATACAAAATCTCAAAACTCTGCATTAAATTTGACTTATATTGAGTGAAAAATGATACGGATTAAAATTTTTCTATAATACTTGCTTGTTTGTATCATTTTTTTAATACTATCTGTTGCGTTTGCTTTTTAACTTCTATGGTGCGATCTTTATTTCTAACCTCTACGAGCCTCATTTATGATTTATACGTTCGTTTTTAATACATTACCGCGTTTTTATATCTAAATTATAAAGCCGCCGGCAACTTATAAGGCTTTCGAATGATTTAAACTATATGCTAAATAAAGCTTGGCAGGCGTTATTACTTAATATAATGAAACGTTCTATAAGCAGATAAAACCCTATTAAAAATCAAGCCCAGAAAAGCATGTCCTACAAAAGCAAGCTTATTAATGCGGCTAAATTTTATTAAGATTACTCGTCTAGCTTTGCATGTAAAGTATCCGCGCCTTTCATAACACCAGCCGTCGCCGTATTATGCGTTCTAACATCGCCCGTAAAGCCTCCGTGCGTGGCAAGGTGGGCTAAATTCCATAAATACTGCTGCTTAACCTTTTACATGATTTAAATCCAAATCCCGTTTCAATGCTTGCGGTATTAAATTTAATATATATAGCTTTATCCTTTTCGGTCTCCAAAGAGGAAGCAAAAAAGGTGCTATTAAATTTAATATATCTAGCTTTATCCGTGCCTATCTGCTTTTTAAGATCAGGCTAAAATTTAAGGTATTTATTTAATAAAAGAGATCGGAACAGATAAAATTTCAATATATCTCTTAAATTTATCTCCCTTTAAGCCCGCTACAAATATAATCCCTACCGTATTGCAAGGTAGCGTAATAAGCATATAAAGCGGCACATATCTTCTCTAGCACTAACGCGGGATAGGTATGCAAAAGCCTCAATGCTAATAGACGTTTTATTTGGCAATACAAATATCTCAACCTAAAAGGACTTTTAATGAAAAACCTATTTAAATCCGCACTATTTCTATCGCTTCCTGCATTTATGCTAGCAGCAGTAAATTTAAACACTGCAAGCAAAGATGAGCTTATGGCACTTCCCGGTATCGGAGAGGCAAAAGCTCAGGCTATCATAGATTACCGCAAGGATAATAAATTTAAAGATATCGAGGATATCAAAAATATTAAAGGCATAGGCGATAAAAGATTTGAGCTTATTAAAGATGATCTTGCCGTAAGCGGCACTACCGATATAAGTGATCTAAAATCCGTAAAGCAAAAAGCGAGTAAAAAAGCTAAAGATACCGTCAAATCCTCTAAAGCTAAAGCAAACGCTAAATCGGAAAAGATGCAAGAGAAAATGGATGATAGCATGGATAAAGCTATGAATGAGGATGGTAAAGTAAAAGGCTCTACGGCTAAGTTGAAAGACGAAGCTAAAGAAGAGGGATCATCTAAGGCTAAAGGTAAGAGGGGCAAGAAGGGTAAGGGAGAGTAATTTCTCCCGACCTTAGCTCATTATTCTACAAGCCTAGCACTTGCGACGAATCATGATCTACGTAGCAAGAGCATAAATTTAGGCGGAGCTATGGAAGTGTGCAAGATTTCAATTCGAATCTTGCGTAATTAGCTTACTCGACTATACTGTAGATTTAGAAGTTTACAGTTCGATTTAAACTTGCGGATGCAATTTTATTTTATGGTACGGCGAGCCGATATTTTTTGGAATTTTAAGGTGTAAATTCTTGATTTTTCATAAATTTTAATCTCACTGCTTTTAAACAGAACTAAAATTACCCTAAAGACCGCCTAACTACAGCAAGGTATCGGCAAATCGATTACCGGCGCGTTTCAGCTAATGCCTAGAAATCGTGTAGGCCAAATGTCAAGCCATAAGAAATCATAGTGGTTTAGGGTGCAATTTTGCAGAAGTGGCAGTGGGTTTATTTTACAACAAAGCGTATGGCGTAGCGGTTAAAAAGACCACAAGAGGATAGATTTAAAGCAAATTTACCCTATTTAAACGCCAGTATTATCACGATTGATATAAGTTTTATTTTTATAAATTCGTCAAACAAGTTTTTGGATTTATACTTATCCGATTTGCCTAAGATTACGTTTAGCTCCTTGCCTTGTGATAGTTGAGCTAGAAGGGCGTTGGCATCCCTGCGTGCTTCTGCTACGGAGTAGATACCCGGGCGAAATTCGCTAAGCGTCTTAGTAGTAGTATCTTTGCCATCTTTTCTAAGTCTGATTTTAAAGGTCTTTAGCCCTTTGGGAGAGACATATACATAAAGCTCTTTCGGATTACCTACAACTTTAAAATACATTCGATCTTTGCATTCTAAACCCCTAATGTCTTTATCGGTTAAATTTGCACTTGATACGTTAGCCATTGAATGCTCCTTATTAATATTAAGGGTAGCGTGAGCTTATAATGCGAAAAAGCCCACTAATAAGGTCCTTATTTTTTCAGAAATAATTATATTACAAACAAAAATAAAAAGAAAGAAAAGTAATCGAAACATGAAATAAGCACCTATATATCGGAATTAAATGAAAGTAAAAAGAAAAGACTTAGTGGTGGTTAGAGGCGACTTGACGATATCATTAATAAGCCCAATAATACGCTATTTTAATGATAAAAACGGCAAAAATATTTTTCAAATATTTTTTGGGCGATTAAGTTTTTAAGCTTCAAAAAGGCGATAATGAAAAGTTTACTTTTCAATATTAAACGCGAGCAAGTGCCCTAAAATAGGACTTTACATTTTAGAATTTTTCAGTTTTTAAGTTTCGCTAGCTTAAACGGCTAGATTTCTCTTAAGAATTGAAAAATTTTACGGCTTTTTTAGCTCGAAACTTAATTAAGGTTTATTTGTGAAACTAAGTCGTTTTAATCGCTTCACGTTTGCCACTCATTCGCTCCGTAAATGCCTAAGACGTAAATCGTCTCGCTCTCTATTAGATATGGGATAACGTAGCCTTTGAAAATTAAATCCCTAGCGTTGTCTTTCTTAACCTTTTGGCTAAGCCTATGCGCTAAGGGCATATTTTTTAAATCTAGGCACTTTCGAAAAACCTCATCGATGAAACTATCCGCTCTGTTTGGGCTGTCTTTAGCGATGAAGTCTTTTATCGCGTCAAGCTCGTCAAAAAAGCGACTATGAAATTTTACGCGCATATTTGCCCGCTTTTATCCGCTCTATCGTATCGCGTGCAGTCGCTTCGTCTATTAGCCCTTTGCCTTTTAGGGCTTCGTCCGCGCGAGCGTTTAACTCTTTAACATATTCGTCCGTTAGTTCGGTCGTAAGCGTCTCAAAACTCGCATTCGCGCTGCTGGCTAAAATCTTGCCTATGGCGACGAGCTGGCGCATTACGGTCTCGTCCGTTCGTATGGTTAGAGTTTGCATTTATTGACCTTTGTTTTAAAATCCACCCTTATTTTAACTTCTTGCTGCTTAGGGTTTGATAAGACATCGCTTTTTTGTTCGCTCTCGCTCGCGAAATTGCGCCTAAATGTGAAATTTTAGGCATCGCCATTCCCTACCTATGTTCATTTTTTTATTTCGCCATCCCGATTAGCCGATGTAGTGCCATATCTTAGTGCCTTTGATAAAATTTAGTAAAAATATGGCATAATTCGCTCGTGAATAGGCGAAAGGGATGAGTGAAAACAAAATGCCCTAGCGCTAGGCGCATTATCGCCCCGTGCGGTACGTAGTTATTCTGCGGTATCCGTTCGTGTGAGGGTTGGGCGGTCTCGCCGCCTATTTAACAAAAGGCTTCTAAAGGAGCCGTCTTAGAATAAAGTCTTAATATGTAATGTTAAGACTTCCCTGTAAAGCAAGCGAACGGTCAAAAACAATAACGACACAGCATAGCCTGCCCGGGATTTTTCCTGTGTAGAGGAAGGTGGCTCTACCGCT
>NZ_CALIBH010000264.1 GCF_938045775.1 uncultured Campylobacter sp. | reverse complement strand
GCCGATATTGGGAGAGCCGCTGTATGGGCTTTCGCGAGAGCAAGCGGAGCGGATATTGGATAAAAAGATGGATGAGACGGAGCGGGTCAGGACGACGGGAGCGCCGAGATTGTTACTGCACGCGAATGCAATTTGCTTTGAACTGAGCGGTGAACGATACGAGATAAAAACTGAATTTGACGCCGCAAGAGAGTTTTATAATCTCGCGAAAATCGGTAAAATTTAAGCAACTCAATAAAATTTTGAGGTGGCGGCGATTATTTTTATGACCAGAATTTTGCTTTTGTCGGTTTTTATAAAATTTTGTGGTTACAACGGCATTAATTTATTAATTTCTCATCTATGGTTATTAAAAATTTTAAGACGATTTTATTTTGCGATAGCTATAATTCATAATTAGAATATTAGTAATTTTGAATAAAGGATGAAAATGTTGTGGTGGGAAAAAACAGTAGAGTATTATTTTGTAAAGCAGTGTTTGTTGGACATCGATATAGCTCCACTTGATGGTGATGTAGAAAAAATAGGTGATGCCTTAACTCATAACAATGGGAAGTTTTTACTTATAGAGTTTAAAAGGACATTCGAGAATTTATCCTCAGAAAAGAAAAAATATGTAGATTGGGGACAAAGCGCTAAGGCTATAAAAGCACATAATTCAGCTTGGCTAGACGGTGGGTTTCATATATTTATTTTCGGTAGCGAAAATTACGGTAAATTTGAGCTCAGAGCGCATGAATATTGGATGCTTCAAGATAAGCTGGGTGGCAGTATAAAAGATTTTAAATCTGGTGTTGATTCTTTTAAAAAATACAATCAAGAACATGGAATATTTAAAAAAGAATTTGACGAATACGCTAATTTCCTATTTAAGTAAAAGGGTGGGGCGGGAAGCTCTGTTAATTTAGAAAGCTCGGCATTGATAGCAAGCATGGGGAGCAAAACGGTAGTTGCTTCTTTTGGGGAATATTGCAAGAGAGTGCTTAATTTAGAAAATAGTAAAAAACAAGAACATACCATAAATATAACACCACCAAGTAGAGATATGAGTTTTAGACGGTAATTATTAATGACTTTGATATCTATAGTATAAAAACTTGAAATATGAGGACAAGTAAGAGCTGAGGATTGCTTTAGTTATTTGTTTTGGAATAATCGCAAGTTTTAGTATATAATATAGAAGTTGAATGACGGCATATATTTGTGGTATGCTAGAAATTTTATAAACAGCAAAGAGAGAATGCTATATTTCTTGTTGTATCGCTAAAATTCTATATCTATTCATTTGTGCAATCATAATTATAGATTGGTATGAAATTTGATTGATAAAAATTTGCGTAAGATTGAGCTATGACATCTAATTTTTATTATTTCGGCTTCTTGTATTTGCATATGGTAAAAGTGATAAAAAAATGCGTAAAATGTAGCCTAAAAGTAACTATAAAAATTTGTTTTATGCTTTAAAATTTGGTTTATTTTATTCAAATAGCCATAAACGCTACTTCTGCTTCGCCGATATTTATGACCTTGCCTTTGTGCGCCATCAAGCCTAGGCCGTGCTACATGTCCCACGAGCAGCTAAAGTCAAAGCCGACTTTCGCGCCGCCTAGGATATAGATATTTTGCAGCTCCAATAGTTCGCTAAGCTCCTGCGGCGTGCAGATGTTGGGTATGAAATCGCTTTTCGTCTCGCTCGGATAGTCGTAAATTTTCTGCCATTTTGGGTAGTTTTTTAAAATTTCAGTTAAGATGCCCGTTAAAATTTCCTCCTGGCTTTGTTTTAAAAACTCCAGTACGTCGATTGTGCGCGGCGCGGCTCGTTTGCCTCCTCGCCGTCCTCGTCTAAAAATGAGCAGCGAAACTCGCCTTCTTGCTCTAAAATTTTACCGAAATACTCCAGCCGCAGCGGGAAACTAAAGTCCTCGTATTCCTTATCTTCAAATTTAAGCAAAATTTTAGGCTCCGCAAGACGTGCATTAAAAAACTCGGCGACCTTTGGGCTGCGGGTGAAAAGGTACTCCTCATTCGCTTCGTAGCTTTTGCGCAAAAATTTAAGCGCCTCCTGCTCTGCGCCGCACTCCAGGTAGCATTCGCCCTTGTAATAATCGCTCACGTAGGGCGGATTTTCATTGCTTCTGGCGTGCTTGTCCATCTCGCCTAGCCAGCGCAGCATATTTGGGGCGTCGCCCGCCCATTTGTACTCATTTACCATACGCGCCACGTAAATGTATGAGGCGTAGATGCGGTATTTCTCATCGTCCGTCTCTGCCCATTTTGCCTCGATAAAGCGGATAATTTCCGCCTTTGTAATCTTGGATTTTTTGAGCAGCGATCTGTCTAAGAAGATGCCGATCTCATCCATTATTTTTTGCGCGTCCATTGCTACTCCGTTATAAATTTTTTGCCGATCTGCCTTACGGTCTGAAAATGATCGCCGAATCTTTTTCTATCTTTTTAAAATTTTATCCATATTGACGCCATTTTGATATAAAATTTTACCTTGCTCGTTTCTTTGTTTAAGCTGTCCACACGCCGCACTGATATCTAGCCCCTTGCTCTGGCGGATCGTACAGGTAATACCGTGCGCGCATAGATAGTCTTGGAATTTCACCATATTTTCGGGGCTTGGTCTGCCAAAGCTCGAGCCTTCGTGCGGATTAAAATAGATCAGATTTACTTTTGCGCGGATGCCGTGCAGAAGCTTCACTAGCGTTTTGGCATCGCTTGGGCGATCGTTTACGCCATCGATCATTAGGTATTCAAACATCACGCGCTTTCGCAGATCGATTGGGAACTCGCGCACCGCCTGCATGATCGATGCGATATTGTAGGCGCGATTTATCGGCATTAGTTTTTCACGCAGTTCGTCATCCACTGCATGCAGTGAGATCGCGAGTAG
>NZ_CALIBH010000263.1 GCF_938045775.1 uncultured Campylobacter sp. | reverse complement strand
CCGCTATCGCCTCAAACTCCGCCTTTAGCTGCGCTTCATCGAGCCTTGCGCGTGCGATTTTGTTTTTGCAGTTAAAGCCGCAGTAAACGCAGAGATTGTCGCAGTAGTTTGAGATATAAATCGGCGTGAAAACGGCAACGTTGCTGCCGAAATGCGTCGCCTTTTCGCACGCCGCAGCTTGCGCGATCTGCTCCAAATGCTTGCCCGCACGCACGCTCAGTAGCGCGGCGAAATCGCGTAGACTTCTATTTTTCGCGCCGATCGCCCTTTGCACGTCAGCCTCGCTCGCCTCTTCGCAAAAGCCCTCGCGCAGAGCGAGCGTGTGCTCCATCATCTCGCTTCCGATATCCTCCATGCCCGCTATATAGCCGGTTCCCATCATCTTTAAAATTTTCCTTTTAAATTTTCATTTAAATTCCACTCGGCACGCTTTTGTGCGAAAATTCTTGCCGCGCAAATTTCTCATCATTTGGTCTAAAGGTGCATTTTAGCAGGATTTAGGTAAAAAATTGCAAAACGAGGGGGCGCCTATTCGTATTTTAAATTTTAGTGATTATTAAAAGATGAAAGAATATACTTTCGTAAAATTTAAAGGAAAAGTAATGAAAAAAATCATCTTAGCTTTAGCCCTATTTGGCTCTGTGGCTTTTAGTGAAACGGAGTTTCAATCGCTAAGAAAACAATTTGAGCAAAAGTGCGAAGCAGGCGATTTTGAGGCTTGCAGTTACGCCGGCGCTATTTATAAAAATCCGACCTTGTTCGGGGGAAACGCATCCGATAGGGATTATAAAAAAGCACTTTACTACTTTAAAAAGGCTTGCGACGGAAACGATTATGTAGCTTGCTCGGATTTGGGAGCAATGTATCATGGTGGCAAAGGGGTGAAAAAAGATTATAAAAAGGCTGTCGAACTATTCGATAAAGCTTGCGACGGCGGATATACAGACGGCTGCAACAATTTAGGTTATATGTATGCAAATGGTAAAGGGGTTAAAATGGATATGACGCGGGCTATGGGATATGCCAGAAGAGCCTGCGATGCGG
>NZ_CALIBH010000262.1 GCF_938045775.1 uncultured Campylobacter sp. | reverse complement strand
GCGACGAAGGTTTTGGTGCCTAAATTTGCGATATCTTTGTATTCGAAGCTCTCGGAATTTGCGCCGCGCACGATCGTAAGGACGTCCTCCCCGATCTGCAAATAATTTTTAGCGCCAAGTCTGAGCGCGCAAAAAAACGCGCAAAATGCCGCGACTACGGAAGCAAAAAGCGCCGCACCGCCAAAGCCCGCGTGGTAGCAATATCCGCTAGCGAGCGCCAAAATCGTCGATCCCGCCAGCGTCATAGCTACGGGCTTTTTATTCTCTTTTACTATCATCTTCCCTGCTTAATCATCTGTCTTATATATTCGTAAATTTTAAAATTTAGCGCATCCATTACCGAGTCTTTAGAGCCCGGATTTTTGATGCTTTGGTAGTTGAGATTAGTTACGTAATCCTTCCAAGCGCCTTTGTTTTTAACGCTTATGTAGAGGCTAATCTGCGAGTCGTAGAAATAATCTCTGTAATAATCGTCGTCGTCCCAAGGATCATAACCGAACGGCATCCCCCAGCCCACGCCTACGCCCGTATATCTGTAATATCTGCCAAATCCCATACCGAAGCTAAATCTCGGATTATCCCACGATCTGCGCGAAAAATCCGCCTTGCGGAAGTAGTTTAGATTGCCGCCGATTTGGACGTTCGCCGCGCCTTTATTTACGACCTTAAATCCATCCGCACGCAGATGCTGGATCACTACTTGGGTTAAATTTGAATCCGTCGTCGAGGTATTGGTAAAATTTACGCTTATGAGCTTATCCTGCGGAAATTCCATAATGTGAAGCGGCTCGGAAGTGCGCACGATGCCGCTATTTACGGGCACATTTTTAGAGCAGCCCGTAAAAATCAAAAACGCCGAAATGACCAAAAAAAGTGAAATTTTATTTTTCAAGACGGATCCTTTCGCTTAAGATTTCAAATCCTAAATTTGAGTGATTGTAGCATAAATTTAAAATTTTAATGTCAGCAAGAGGCGATTTTTTGAAATAATCTAACGGCGAATGGGCAAGAGTGGAATTTTTAAATAAAATTTTGCGCCGAGCGACCGCTAAATTTAAAGCCGCCGCTCGGTTGAAATTTCTGTAAAAGAGGCGGAATTTTAAATCGTAGGCGTTTAAAATTCCACAATCTTATAGGCTCACGCCGCGCGTAAGTATGCGCTTGCGATAAACATCCGAAACTCTGCTCGCGTCGCCCACGATTAGAGCGTTCGTGCAACAGATCGCCGCACAAATCGGAACCTTGCCCTCTGCGATGCGGTTTTGGCCGTATTTATGTAGCTCTTCGTGCGAAAACGTAGGCTCCGGTCCACCCGCGCACATAGTACACTTATCCATCGCACCTTTAATACCGAAAGCTCCGTCTCTAGGGAATTGCGGAGCGCCGAACGGACACGCGTAGAGGCAATATCCACAGCCGATACATTTATCTTTGTCGTGTAAAACGACGCCGTCGGTTCTGATATAGAAGCATTGAACCGGGCAAACCTGCGCGCAAGGCGCATCGGTGCAGTGCTGACAAGCGATAGAGCTTGAAACCTCCTGCCCCTCTATGCCCTCGTTTAAAGTGATAACCTTGCGCCTATTGATCTGCACGGGAACCTCGTGCGCCGAGCTGCAGGCTACCTGGCAACCATAGCAAGCGATGCAACGCTCGACATCGACGTAAAATTTTAATCTTGCCGGCATTTTATCTCCTTATGCTCTTTCTAGTCTGCAAAGACCGGCGTTAAATTCCGAAATTTGCGTATTTATGTCAAAGCCGTAGTTGGTAATCGTATTTGAGCTCTCGCCTCTGATATATGGCTTAGTACCCTCAGGATAGCGCTCGCTTAGATCCTCGCCCTGGAAAATTCCCGCGAAGTTATACGGCATAACAATACGATCAGGCGTTACGGCGTGCGAATAGATGCACTTGACTTTGATCTTCGTGCCTTGCGGCGAATGAATCCACATCATCTCACCATCTTTGATACCTTTATCAGCGGCAAGCTTAGGATTTACATGCGCAAACATCTCCGGAGTAATCGCCGAAAGATACTTGCTCGTTCGCTCAATCATGCCCGCACCGCTTAAATTTACGAGCCTTAGCGAGCTTACGATAGTAGGGAAGTCCTTGCTCCAATCCTGCTTTTTCTGCTCGGAGATAAATCTCGTAAAGACGCGGAAATTTCGTTTTTGATCCGCAAAAGTCGGATATTTCTCTACTAAATCCCATCTAGGCGAGTGGATCGGCTCGCGGTGCTTCGGAATTTGATCCGCAAACTGCCAAACCTTCGCTCTTGCTCTTGCGTTTCCGCAAGGGCAAATTCCAAACTCGCGGCATTTTTTAGCGATAATGCCGCTATAATCTGTGCTCCACGTAGGCCCCATCTTGGCTTTTTCATCCTCGCTTAGCGTGATGCCTAAAACCTGCTCGATATTTGCCTTGGTAATCTCTGCATGACCGCCTTGAATTTTTGATCCCGGAAGTGTAATGCTCTCGTCGGCTAGCTGCGAAACGCCGTCGTGTTCTAAGCCGAAGCGGTTTCTAAATCCCATACCGCCGTCGGCATAAGGCTTAGTTACATCGTAAAGAATCGGCGTGCCCGGGTGTTGCGTATCCCAGCAGGGCCATGGAAGTCCGTAATATTCGCCCTCGACCTCGCCGCCTATGCCGCGCAGGGTATCGGGATCAAATAGATGCCAGTTTTTCTGCTGTCTGCGAAATCTAGCTGCGGTGCGTCCGTTATTACCAATACTTTGAGTATTGCGTGCGATCTCATCAGTAGCGTCGTCAGGCCAAACGAAATCGTCCTTAACCTGCTTAAGCTCACCGTCAACTATACCCATCTTCATGCCGCGAACGTATTCGTCGTAAAAGCCGAATTTTTTCGCGAATAAAAACATTACCTCCTGATCCTCTTTGCTCTCAAATAGCGGCTTAACGATCTGAGTTCTCCACTGACCGCTACGGTTTGTAGCGCTTAGATGACCTTCGCTTTCAAACTGCGTAGCTACCGGCAAAACATAAATTCCATCCGGCCTATCGTTTAGAATCGCTACTTCGTTTAAGAACGGCTCGGCGACTACCAGCATATCGATCTTACCTAATGCTTCTTGAGTCTCGCGAACGTGAGCCATAGAAGTAATTCCTGTGCCTTGCACCCAAAGAACGCGGACATTGCCACTACTTAAAACGGGCTCGTTTTTCAAAACGCCCTGCCACCATTTAGATAGCGAAAAGCCCTTTTCGTTGCGCCAGTTTATCACATCTTGCTCGATGCTCGGATCGTAGTGAAAATACTCGGTAAAATTCGTACCAGGCACTTTTTCACCCTGCTTTTCGTGTGGCTGCTTAGTAGAGACGGCAAATCTTTTAATAAACTGCTCGTAATCTACGCCCCAGCCCTTGCAGAAGTGCTTCCAAGCGTTATCGGCTAGCCCGTAATACGCAGGCAAGCTATCGGAGAGATTGCACATATCGGTAGCGCCTTGAACATTATCGTGACCTCTAAGGATGTTGCAGCCGCCGCCAGGCTTGCCCATATTGCCTAGTATGAGCTGTAAAAGAGCCAAAATTCTAGTATTTGAGCTTCCGATCGAGTGCTGCGTAATGCCTAGAGCCCAGCATAAAGTGGCAGGCTTTGTGGTAGCAAACATCCTCGTAAATTCTATCAGCTCCTCTTCTTTGCATCCGGTGACATTGGCTACTTCTTTAGGATCCCACTTCTCAGCTTCGGCTCTAATCTCCTCTACGGCGTAGGTTCTAGTTTTTATTACTTCTTTATCTTCCCAGCCGTTTTTGAAGATTAGATGCAGCATTCCGTACACAAACGCTATATCAGTTCCCGGACGAATTCTAATATACATATCGGCCTTAGCCGCAGTTCTAGTAAAATTTGGATCAACTACAACGATTTTCGCGCCGTTTCTATCGCGAGCTTGAAGAGCATGCTTCATAGCCCCCACGGGATTCGCAACCGCGGAATTCGCACCTATGAAAAGGATCATTTTAGAATTTTTTGCCATATCACCTACGTGATTTGTCATAGCTCCATAACCCCAAGTATTCGCCACACCGGCGACTGTTGCGCTATGTCAAATTCTGGCTACGTGGTCGTTGCTGTTCGTACCCCAGAAAGCTGCAAATTTTCTAAAATAATATGCCTGCTCGTTACAAAATTTAGCCGAACCCAGAAATACCACACTATCTGGGCCGTCCTCTTTGCGAACTTGAAGCATTTTATCGCCGATTTCGTTAACGGCTTGCTCCCAACTTATGCGCTCCCACTTGCCGCCAACCTTTTTGAGCGGATATTTAAGACGCATTTTAGATTTGGTTAGATCGATTTGATCGATTCCCTTACAGCAGTGACTGCCCTGCGAGATCGGGTGATCTACTGCCATATCTTGGCGAATCCAGGTATTGGTGCTCTCATCTACTTGAGCCTCGATACCGCAGCCTACGGAACAGATCGAACATATCGTTCGCTTCATAACGGAACCTGGAAATGGGTTTTTGATCTCTTGCTCAGTAGCGGCTCTTAGCGTATTATTTTCGCCAAACGCGGCTACACTGCTCGCTCCTAAAGCGGCGAGTTTCAAAAACGATCTCCTTCCGATCGCATTCTCACTCATGAAAATTCTCCTAGTAAGCTACTTTATAGTATTTTTTCCACGCTTCACTCTCCCAGTAAAGCACCTCTTTTTTCGGTGATTTGCCACGAACGGTATCGCCGTAATCCTGCTCGCTTTTCGCTAGAGCCTGAGACGCGGCAACGCCTACGGCACCTACTGCGCCGATTTTTAGAGATTTTTTAAGAAAATCCCTGCGTTTGTTCTCCATGGTTTTCCTTTGTGAAGAAATCGCTTTAAATCTTTTATTGTAGTAACGCCTGTTACAGGATTTAAATCTAATGAATTATAACGAAAAGGCAGTGAGATGGAAATTAAATTTTAAGTTACTTTTTAAATTTTATTTAAAATTCAAAATATAAAGTTCTAACTAAAAAACTACTCGAAAAACTAGAGTTTGCGAGTTTAAAATTTAACCGAAATTCTGCTTTCGCGTTAAGATTTTCGTTAAAAATTTTATTTATCAATCCAGATTAAAAATATCTTCCGGATTGGTAAATTTATTTTGATAGCCGCCTTTTTTGATCGCTTCTTTAACGACGCTGCGATCTTTCTTTTGCGGAGCGGCAAGCGCTAAAAGCGAGCGCTCAAGCGCAAAAAAGCTTCTCATTAGTGCGCCTAATGATTTGAAAAAATCCGCCCGCACATGCCCGCACAAAAGCTCGCTAAACTCATCCACAAAGCTGTTGGTGACATTCGTAAAAAGCTCTAACGCCAGCGCTTCGCCGTCTTGTGCGCCGATGAAATTTTTAGCGCATTGCGAGTTCGCAGTATTTTTACCATCCTGCGAGTCCGTAAAATTTTTACTGCCATGCAAACCTGCAGAATTTTTTCCGTCTTGCGCCGCCAAGCTCGCGCTATTCGTAAAATTTTGCTCGTTTGCCACGGAATTTTGTCCGTTTAAAACCGCGCTGTGTTTTGCAGCCGCGTCGCGCAGCAGAGTCGAATGCAGGTAAAAAATAAATCCTACATAGTCCTCGCACTCCTTGCAAAGCTCCATATTGCGGCGAAATTTACTCTTTTTTAGCACGTCAATTACCGCGACACGCATACGCCCATCGTCGCGTCCCTCGTCGTAGAAGCTCGCACTCATCGGCACGTTGGCGTATGAAAAATCAAAAAGCACGGAATTTTGCTCGCTTTTAAACGCTGCAAAATCGAATTTCGCCAAATTTTGAAATTCCGCCTCATCGCTAGGCACAATGGGCGAGCTGCGTAAAAACTCCAGCTGCTGCTGCCAGCGCTTAAATTTCGTATCCGTTTCATAGAAAAAAAACGGAATTGCAAAAAATTCGTAGTAGTAGCTTCTTGCTTGAAGTAGATTCGCATCCATTACATTGCCCCTTTTCTAGCATCTTCTATCTGCTTTTTTATCATTATTTTCGCCTTGCAATCGCCGCAGCAAAAAAGAGTCTTCATCTTTTCAGGCTCATTTGCAAAATGCGCACCCATCATATCCGCGATCTTCATCACGGCTTTGCTCGTCGCAAATTCCTTACCGCATTCAATGCACTTAAAAAGCTCATCTTTAGCTAGCATTTTGTAATTAAAAAATCCCGGCTCAAGCTCCACGCCGCAAGGCTCAAGCTCGATCGTATCCTTTTCGGCGCAGCTTAGCACGCAGTAGTTGCACGTCGTGCAAAGCGAGGCATTGAGCTTAATTGAATTGTCGCTGTTATCGGCATACAGCGCGCCGGTATTACAGGCACCCACGCAGCTAAGGCATAGCGTGCAGCTTGCTTCGTTTATGTTTACTTTGCCAAATTCTAGCAACTCTCCGCTTTTTACGGCGCCGAAGCTGCCCTCGCCAACCATTGCGCTTACGCGTTTAGAAAAAATTTCTTTCTTGCTAAGACCCTGCTCGTTTATCGAAAGCCTCCACGGCTGCGCGCTTTGTGCAAACTCTAACGCCTCTTGCAGCTCGGCTAAATTTCGCGCTAAAAATACCGCGTCCTTGCCGTAGATCGCGCGCGAAATTCCATTGATAAGCTCCACCGCTTCGCGCGTGCTCTCGCCCACGTCTGCGCCGTAAACGATCACACTCGAGCCGCTTTCTTGCATCGCGCTTAGCAAATTTGCCTCATCTATTTGCTTGCTTCCAAAAATTCCAAACGGTAACACGCCGCACGGAAGCTGTACTGCGGGTGCGGACTCAATTTCGCTCTCTGCGATGAGAAGCGGAATTTTGCCTGCATAGAGCTTTGCGATCTCGCCAAATACGCTTTGGGGCAGCTTGGCAAATTTCAGCGCACCGCTAGGGCAGACGCTCACGCACGCGCCGCAACCGATGCAGTCGATATGCGAAAATACTAACTCGCGCTTTTCGTCGTTTTTCAAAATCGCCACTGTGGGGCAAACCTCTGCGCATGGCGCTCGCAGCTCATTTCGCCTACCTTGATACTGGCAGATCGCGGGATCGAAGATCGTGGAATTCTTATAATGATAAACCGGGCTTTTGGAATTTAAAATTTCTAAAATTTCATCGTCTTTTAGCCCCGAAATCTCGTAGCAGCCGCTTTGTCGTAGCTGATATGGCGCTGCGCCGCTAATCAAGAAAAAATCCGCCTCGGTCTCAACCTCATCCCGCTCGCTTAAAATCGTAACTGCAAGATCACCAATCTCGCCGTAGACGAACTTTATCTCAGCCCTGCTTAACGCGATCACCTTAAATCCGTGCTGCCTAAGTAGCCCCACAAGCCCCTCTCGCGGCTCATCACAGGCGAGAATTACGTTTTTGCCGACGGGCTTTTGATAGTCGCTATCTAGCGCACCGTCAAAGGCGATATTTTTGGCGCGATACAAAATATCTACGTTTTTAGCGATTTGTAGCGGCTCATCTGCGGAATTTTCTATATAAAAATTTATCTCGGGCGCATAAATTTGCGCTTTTAGTTTCGGCGAATTCGCAACGATAAATTCCTCATTTTTCGCCTCCTCTTCATCGCCGCAAATTTCGATATCATCGCTTAAGACGACATCCTTTAGCCCCGCGGCGTAAAATCCATGTTCTTTCATAATCTATCCTAAATTGATAATTAGGCGGGTTTTACTCTTATTTTCTAAACAGCTTTTAAATTCTGCACTTAAAGTAAATCGAATTTAAATTAATAATTCTATAGATAAAGCAAAATCAAAGCTTTAAATGATAAAATCGCCTAAATTTTAAGGCATCGGGGTCGCAATGCAACAAATCAAACTACCAAAAATCGATAAAATCGCAAACGCGCAGGAGTTTCAAAACTGCCTCCGCCCGCAAATCATCAAAATCGCGCAAGAGCTCATTGAAGAGGCACGCAGGGAGGCGCTGCAAGGAGGCGAGCTCGCAAGCGAAAGCGAGATCATCGCGCGCATCAAATCGCGCTACGAAAAATTTCAAAATCTAAGCCTTAAGCCGCTCATTAACGCAACCGGCGTCGTGCTGCACACAAATCTCGGCCGCAGCGTCATTGGCGCCGAAATTTTAGCCCGCGCGCAAAAGATCATCACCTCATATTCAAATTTAGAATACGACCTATCCGAGGGCGCACGCGGCAACAGATACGACTACATAGCGCTTTTGTGCAGCGAGCTCTTCGGCGCGCAGGACGCACTCGTGGTCAACAACAACGCTGCGGCGGTATTTTTGGTGCTAAATACCTTCGCGCGCGGACGCGAAGTCGTGGTAAGCCGCGGCGAGCTAGTCGAGATCGGCGGGAGCTTTCGGGTAAGCGAGGTAATGGCAAACTCGGGCGCAAAGCTCACAGAGATCGGCACTACGAACAAAACCAAGCCGGACGATTACGAAGAAGCGATCAATGAAAACACGGCGATCTTGATGAAGGTGCACCGCTCAAATTTTAAAATTTCAGGCTTTAGCTCTAGCGTAAGCGCTGCGGAGGTAGCGGCTCTCGCACGTCGCGCCTCGCAGGCAAAGAGAGAATTTTTAGCGCTTAGAGCGGCAAGCTTTAAAAATTTAGCAGATCTTTGCGGCGGCTCTTCGGACACGGACGGCGAAATTTTAAATTCTGCGCCGAACGGTTTAAGCTTAGCGGCAGCTTCTGCAAATTCTTTAAATTTAAAAAGCGACGAGCCGTCCGCAAAGAGCGAGCGTTTTTATGAAGGCGGCGCGGGCGACAAGAGCGAAATTTCTAAAATTTACCCCGCAAAATTTAGCATGAAAAAAGCGGAAAGCTTTAACGAGATCATCGATTATTACGATCTTGGAAGTGGTTACGCGAGCGAGCTGGGATTTGGGCTTGGCAAAAGCGAGCCCTCAATCTTTGAGCTTTTAAAAAGCGGCGTGCGGCTGCTTAGCTTTAGCGGCGACAAGCTCTTCGGCTCCGTGCAGTGCGGTATCATCCTAGGAGATCGCGAGCTCATCGCGCGCCTGCGCAAAAACCAGCTACTGCGAATGCTGCGCGTGGATAAGATCACGCTAAGCCTGCTTGCCGAGACGATCAAGGCGTATATAAATAAAGAATTTCACCTCATCAGGACGATAGATCAGATCCATCTGGGCCTGGACGAGCTGCGTGAGCGAGCGGAGCTAGTGCAATCTCGCATCGGCGTAAAATCGCAGATCGTGCCTACTACTACCTTCGTAGGCGGCGGTACGATGCCGAGCGCCTCCTACCCTAGCGTCGCGCTTGCGATACTTGACGGCGCAGATCCGCAGAGCACGCAGGCAAAATTTCGCGCTGCGGGCATAATCGGGCGGATCGAGGATGATAAATTTTTGCTCGATTTCAGATCGATTTTAAAAAGCGACTTACAAGATTTAATAAAAAAGATCGGAGAAATTTATGAATAGCGTAATCATCGGCACCGCAGGCCATATCGATCACGGAAAGACCGCGTTAATCAAGGCGCTAAACGGCTTTGAAGGAGACCGAATGCCGAGCGAAAAGCAGCGTGGTATCACGATCGATCTTAGCTTTTCCCATCTGCGCTCTGGGGATACCAACGTCGCTTTCATCGACGTTCCTGGTCATGAAAATCTAGTAAAGACGATGATTAGCGGCGCGTATGCCTTCGACGCTGCGATGCTAGTAGTCGCCGCAGACGACGGGCTAATGCCGCAAAGCAAAGAGCATATTCAAATTTTATCGCTGCTCGGGGTAAAAAGCGTGATCTTATGTATCAGCAAATGCGATCTTGCTGACGACGTGCGCAAGGCGGAGGTCTCGGCGCAGTGCAAGGAATATATCTCTAAATTTAAAGATTTGCAAATTTTAAACACCTTTTTTATCAGCATAAAGGATCCCGCAAGTATCACCGAGCTGAAAAACTATCTCTTTAATATCAAGCCCGCGCAGCGCCAAGGAGGCGGCGTGGTGCACTACTACATCGACCGCGTCTTTTCGCTTAAGGGGCTCGGCACCATCGTAACGGGCAGCCTCATTAACGGCGCGATTTCAAAGGGTGAAAAGCTTTATAACTGCGATCTGGGTAAAATTTTTAACGTCAAAAGCGTGCAGATCCACGACGAGGACACGCCGCTAGCGCAGGCTCCAAACCGCGTCGCGCTAAGTCTGGACGCCAAAACGAGCGAGCTTGAAAAGGGGCAAATTTTAACCAAAAAAGGTTTTTTCCGCGGCTTTAATGAAGCCGACTGTACCTTTAGCGGCGAAATTTCGCATAATCAAGACGTGCTGTTTTGCGTCGGAAGCAAACAAAGTGCGGCAAAAGCGCTCATTTTAAAGGAACTTCCAAGCGGCGAGAAGCTCGTAAGCTTTAAATTTGATAAAACGATGTTTTTGAAATTTGATGAGCCCTTCGTATGCCTGGCAAACTCGCGCGTAATCGGCGGTGGGCGCGTGCTAAACGCCGTAGTCGAGCCGCTAAAAAAGCAGAGCAAAGCCGTACTTCTCACCGCGCTTTTGAAGCGAAATTTCACCGAAGCGTTTAAAATTTTAAGCCTCTTTCACAAGCATGGATTCGGGCTTTTTTCGGCGTATCAGCGCTTCGGGATGGAGTACGACGAAGCGGTAAAGATCGCGCGCGGCTTAGAGGGGACGTATTTTGACGAAGCGAACTTATGCGTTTACGATCTAAGCGCGATCGAGGACGTAAAAAGCCTCATAAAATTTATCGTCTCGAAAAACGACTACGCGATCTTTTCGCCCGCCTCGATCGCCCTAAAGCTCTCCTGGGCTAGCGAAGATCTTGCCGCGCGCTCTCTTAACGAGCTTGAGCAAAGCGGCATCGTCTCCAAAGGGGGGGGAGTTTACGTAAAATCGGGGGTGGATTTTGACGCGCTCAAACAGAGCCTGGAGAGTAAAATTTTTGATCTCATCAAAAAGGGCGGCATCGCGCCGCTTGCGCCGTATAACATTTACGACGAGCTAGAGATCGACCGCGAAAGCGGCGATGACGCGCTAAAGAAGCTAACCTACGCCAAAAAGGTCGTCCGTCTCGCACACAATCTCTTCGTCGAGGCCGAAAATTTAGCCCTAGCGATCAAGCGCCTCTACGCGATCATCGAAAAAGATGGCTTCGTAAATGTCACGAACGCCAAAGAGGAGCTTGGGCTTAGCAGGAAATTCGTCATCTGCTACCTCGAATACCTAGATAAAATGGGAAATATCGTGACGATCGACAATAAACGCTATTTGAAAAAGTAAAAATTTAAAATTTTGCACTACAATGCGCGGAATTTTTTGCAAAGGAAAAAAATGAAAAAAGCTATTTTAACTTCAGTTGCGCTCGCAGCGAGCCTAAACGCGGCTTTAAGCGACAGCGAAATTTTATCTATCTACGGCGGCGCACCGCAAGGCATCGAGATAAAGGTCGCCGAGCGCATCCCACTTAGCGAGCCAAAAGGCGTTGAAGCGGTCGTTTTAAAAATCTCTCAAGGCAATATGTCGCAAGAGGAGATCATTTTCACCCAAGGCGATCTGATCTTTACCGATATCATCGATCCTAAAAAACGCGTAGTCTATAAGGAGCAGATCAAACAAGACCGCATCGCAGGACAGCTAAGTAAAGTCTTCAAAGCAGAGAGCAAAGACAATATCATAAAGCTAGGAAACGATCCTAAAAAGCCTACGATTTTGATGCTGACAGACGCTTTGTGTCCATTCTGCCGCAAAGAGATGGCAAGGATCGAAGAAACGTTAAAAAATAACAATGTCGATATCGTCATGACCTCCGTTCACGGCGACGACGGCCACGCAAAATCCGCACTCATCTACAAAGAGATCAAAAATGCTAAAACTGACGAGCAAAAGATAGCGGTTTTTAAAAAATATTACGCTGAAGATAACAAAGCAGGTGCCAAAGACGTAAGCGCTGCCGAGCTAAATGCTGCAAAAGCCCTAGCTGCCAAATACTTCGGTGCGGGGGTAAACTCGGTGCCTTACATCATCGAACTAGACAAGCTAAAATAATCTCTTTTAAATTTTGCGGAGC
>NZ_CALIBH010000261.1 GCF_938045775.1 uncultured Campylobacter sp. | reverse complement strand
ACAGCGACGCGCACAGATCGCAGGGCTTGCCCTCTTTCGCCGCCAGCGCTGAGTTTAACTCGCGCTCCTGCTCGGTCTTGGCGGGCTTTAGGCGCAGATCGCTAGATTTTAAAGCCTGCCCGCGATACGCCAAACAGGCGTCTAAATTTTTAATCACGGCGATACCCATTTTGACCTTTTTAGGCTCGTTCGTCTCGTGGCTGAGCGCGCCGCTTGGACAGGCGAGCACGCAAGGAAGCGCGCCGCAAAGATAGCAGCCCCGCTCTTTTGCGTCGATAACGGGAGTGCCGATATCAAAAAGATGAGTAATATCCAGCAGATAGATGCTGTGATAGGGGCAGACCTGCACGCATTGACCGCACTTGATACAGCTAGAGCGGAAGCCTTGTTCCGCTAGCGCTCCGGGCGGGCGCAGATATAAAGAGGCGGAATCCCCACTAGAATTTTGTTTTATGGGATTCGGCGCTGGATTTTGTCCTGTGGAATTTACGGAATTTTGCTCGTTTAAATTTTGCACTTCACTGCCCGCGGAATTGGCAGAATTTTTATCCGCAAACAAGCTCGCTGCCCCGAGTGTCCCAAGCGCTCCGCCGAGTAGTTTTATCGCTTCGCGTCTATTCTTTATCATTGCCTCATCCTAGGTTTTGGATCTTTTAGCAGTAGCTCAGGCTCTGAAAACGGAGCGAGCTTAGAGATGAAATTTAAAAGCGCGATCCCGCTGGAGCCGTAAAAAAACCGCACGTTCGGTTTATACGCCCAAAGCCTATCCGCGTAGGCGTATGAGCTGTAGCTAACGTCGCCGTAGCCGTCGCCGTCGCGGTCAAATCCGTCGTAATCGTCGAAGTAGTTGCCACTCCATTCGTTTTGCAAGAGCTTGGATTGTGGGGTATCGTTCAGTACGATCTCCATATTGCCTTTAAATTTATTGTTTTTAAATACGCTTTTTAGCTGCGTGGCGTGGAATTGCACGCCGATGCTGTTGTATTCGATATCATTGTTTTCAAAAACGTTAAGTGAGCCCGGCTGATAGGGGGATTGATCCAGATAAAATCCGCGGGCGTTGTAGATGACTTTATTATCCGTAACCCTGAAATTTGAGCTATCCTTCATACCTATGCCTACGCCGTAAGCGCCGTCTGCGTTGCGCACGACGTTACGTCTGGCGATATTATCGCTTGAAAACATAAAAAATAATCCCACGCTATTGCCGTCGTAGTAGTTATCCTCCACGACGTTATGCCCGGAGTTCATAAAGTGCAATGAATAACGACAACTGTGGCCTTTATTGCCCGCGACAAGATTGCCGTTAGAGAAGTAAAAAACGGTGTCGCGGACGTTGTGGACGTCGTTATTTAAAATTTTATTGGCATTGGAATACCAAAGTTTGATGCCGTCGCCTTTAAAACTCGTGCGGTAGGTATTGCTTGAAATTTCGTTGCCCTCGATCGTTACGTCGTTTGCCTTGCTTAGCACGACGCCGTAGAGCACGTCTTTGATGAGATTATTTTTTATGATTACGCTGTTTACGTCGCTTACGTTGATGCCCGCATCCTCGCTAAGATGCTCGAAGCCTCCGTTTTGAATTGTTAAATTCTTGATTGTAACATGCGGAGAGCGGACGCGGATGACCGTTCCGTTGCGATCGCCTATGATCACGGCGGAGCGGTTTAGTCCGTCGATAGTAAGGGGCTTATCGATTAAAACGTTGCCGTGGTACTCGCCCGCGGCTAGTTCTATAATATCGCCCGCTTTTGCGCTATCGATCGCGTCTTGAAGCTCGCCTGCGCCTAAGCTTAGCGCGAGCGAGAATGCTAGAAGCAAAAGCCTCATCTATGCTCTCGTAGGAATTTTTTCTTAGATAGTAGAGCTAACGCCGATAGCAGCGACAGGGCCAGCATCAGCCAAAAGCCAAGAGCCGGATATGAATGGGTAGTAAAATGCGCTACGCTGCCGTCGCCAAATGCTGTAGGCATAAAAGGCTTTATTTTAAACGCGCCCCAGTCTTGCAGGTTGTGTCCGAACCAATACAGCCAACCCACATAGCAGCCGATGAAGATAAGCGGCGCAATGATCGGCAGGATCATAAGCAGAGTCTGCCCCTTGCCATCATAGTACAAAAACGCAAGCATGCCGATCGTAGCGATTATGAGATAATACGGCGATAGCGAGTGCTCGAGCGTGCCGCCGCGCCAGACGGGATACATTCCGATATAGTGGTTTAGGGTATTCATCTCGCCGACATCGCCGCTAAAGCCGTCAACGTGGACGTAAAGTGGAATTCCATCGGGGAAAGCCTCTTTTGGATAGTTCGGCGCTTCGAGTGAAATTTTCCACACCGGTATGCTAGGAACCCCCACTTCAAATTTATGCTCCAGCATCGCGCCTAGATCATTTTTAACATCACTAGGAATTAGGTGATTTTTATACGATGCTTTTGTATAAAAATTCCATATCGGTGCGGAGTATGCGGGCAGCTGCGAGACGCTGCTAACCTGCCCCGATACGATTTTGCCTTGGACTTTGAAAAATCCGAGCGTAGGGATGGTAAAAGCGACCGTCATAATAAGCAGCGCTAAAATCGCGTAAATTTTATATTTTGGCATTTCGTCTCCTTTAAATTCTCCCCCTTGCGGGGGAGAGTGGGGCTAGTTAAGACCCGCGTTCTCATCGACCCATTTTAGGTATTCGATGATATCTTTGATCTCTTCGT
This sequence comes from uncultured Campylobacter sp., assembly GCF_938045775.1. Lineage (GTDB taxonomy): Bacteria > Campylobacterota > Campylobacteria > Campylobacterales > Campylobacteraceae > Campylobacter_B. The sequence continues at coordinate 13,967 of NZ_CALIBH010000261.1, read as the reverse complement.
CTTTCATATGCTGATTTGGCATGCGAAGGTTGAAGTAATTTATCATTGCCTTAACGTAGTCGTCTTCGTAGAATTTAGCAGGGTCTTTGATGAAATCGGCTACCCATTTCTCGCCGTTTTCGTGGCGAAGTAGGACGCCTGTTAGATCAGGACCCGAGCTTACTTGGCCGATGACGTGGCAGCCGTTGCAGCCTCCGCGTAGGTAGGCCTTCTCGCCGTTAGATGCAGCCTCGCTCATAGGAGTGGAGAGCTCACGGATTAGGTTGTTTTTAGCGCGAAGTCCGACATCTGCGGTTTTTACTAGATACTGCCAAACTTGACCTTCCCAAAGTATCGCGCCGTTCATATCGCCCGCTTTTACCGCGGCGTCTGCCTTGGCTTTGGTTTCAGGAATTTTGCCGTATTGATCTAGCGCATCATCGACTAAAGCCTTGACCTTAGGATATTTCTCGTAGTTTTTCTCTTTTAAGAATTTAACGACTGATTGAATAACGTCGTCGGTGGCTTTATTTGTAGCTACTACCTTGTCGTATTCGGCTTTTAGAGCCTCTGGGCTAAGAGCTTTTAGCATAGACGCTTTAGCTGAAGTGTATTTTTTATTCGGATCTTTTACGTATAGATATCCGAACATCTCAAGGTGCAGCGCAGAGCAGAATTCCGTGCAGTAGAAAGGAAATACGCCCTCTTTATCTGCGATGAAATTTACGCTCGCAGTCTTGCCTGGCTCAAGTGACATATGCAAATCGTAATCATCAACCGTAAAGCCGTGAGTTTCATCCTCGGCACGCTCTAAATTTGTCATATAGATCGTTACGTTATCGTCCTTATTAACCTCGATGTGCTCAGGATTAATATGGCTGCGGATCGCTGTAGCATAGACTTTTACGTTTTTGCCGTCGCGCTCGATGCGCTCCTGACCTGCTAGCGTCATAGCAGGGTGCTGCTTGCCGGTGCGAGAGTTCGTTCCCATAGTATAGGTAGGTTTCGTATGAAGCTTACTAGCTGCGATAGAAACTACGTCGTGCGGCTCGCCTAGACCGATAGGAAGATCGTAGAGCATCTCCATTTTAGGTCCTGTAATGTCGATCAACTGGTGATTTTGCGGATGAAGCGGTCCGATAGGATTAAATCTATCGATCGAAAGCTTATCCAGCGCGATTACGTATTTGCCGACAGGCTTTGAGGATTTGCCCTCCATAGAATCAAGGTGTCCGATATTGTAGTGGACGTTGATCCTATCTAAAACCTTTAGCGTTTTGTAGTTCCATTTTACGATCTGGCTATCAACGTAAAGCGATGTATAGATTACGCCATCTTGCGAATCGAAGGTATTATGCAAAGGTCCAAGACCAAGCTCTGCTTGTCCGTGAAGCGTCTTTTGCATATCTAGGATCGGAATTCCGTATGGATCCTTGCCTGCGTATTCTTTTTTATCAATTAGCTCTTTGATCTTTTTAAAATCATAAACGCTAGCGTGAGTATCTAGTTTACCGCCGATAATGATATAGCGACCATCAGGGCTAACATCGACGCCGTGAGGGGATTTGGCTTCAGGGATCAAAAATAGCGCTCCCGCTTTTACGGCGGCGTCTATCGTAACGATTCTGTGTCCGTTTACAACCTTGTAGTTTTTGCTGTCTTGAGCAAGTTTTTCTAGAATTTGCCAGTTGTAAACGTGCAAGTAGTCGGTATCGTTGCGGCTCATGCCAGCTTCCATAGGAGGCAGACCCTTTTCGATGCCGCCTGTGTACATTTCGGAGTTGAAGCTGTTGGTAAACGCCCAGCCGAAGCTTTCGCCCTTACCTGCGTCACTTAGATCTTGCATGTATGGAGGAAGCTCTAGAGAAAAGGATTTATTTACGTCGATTTTGCCTTTATCGTAGTCAAATTTCCATAGCGTTACCGCACCGCGATAGACTGCTTGATACTCCTCGATTGGGTGCCAGTCGTTATCAAAAGGTGCTGCGTATTGGCTAGTTTCGATGACGTATTCGGTATTAGGCGTTACGAAAGAACCGCCGTGATCGCTTTTGATTACGGGATTTACGACTATTTGAGTGGTTTCGAAATCGGATAAATTTATAACCGCGATTCTTGGGTTCGCCTTATCGTTGATAAAGAGATAATCGCCCACATACTCGCCGTTTTTCTCGCTGAAATTTGGATGGTGAGTATCGCCCCAGTTGATCTCTTTGCCGTTAATGGAGCCCGATCTTAAGACCGCTTTACTCTCCTCATCAAAGCCGTATCCCTGCCAAGGCTCCGGGGTAAATACGCCGATATATTTGTAGATCCTCATCGACGGCACGCCGTAAACGATCACCTGTCCGCTTTGACCGCCGGAAGAGAAGACCATATAATCGTCCTTCCTACCGGTCGGCTGATAGGTCTTAGCCGCCGCCAAAACGTCTTTTTCGCTTAAATTTCGTTCTTTCATTACGCGCTCTAAGTCGCTATCTGCGGCACACAGGGCGCTTGCGGCGAACAAAACCGAGCCCAAAAGCACGGGTTTGAAACTTTTTAACATACTAATCCTTTCTTAGAATTTTAAAATTTTACCTGATTTGCTGACTACGAGGATCGCATCCTCGTCTGCGTACATCGCTAAAAATTCGCTTTTTAAATCCACAACCTCCTTTAATCCTGCTTTTTGATTTTCGTAAATTTTATCTTTAGTAGCGATAAACTGCGTGCCGCGGGCGCATACGATGGATTTGATCCAAGAGCCCACGCTTTTGCGCTCGCCGCTTTTTAAATTTATAAAATTCCCCTCTATATCGCCTGTAAACAGCGTCCCGTCGCAGTCTGCAAGCGCAGTGGCTATAGAGCCGTTTAAATTTTTATCGCCAGCTTCGGCTGAAATTTCGCTTTGAGTTTTAAGCCCCTCGTCTTGAAATTTTGCGCCTTTGAATTCTGAGCTTTGAAATTCCGCGCTCTTTGCGCCGCCAGCTTTCGTTTCGTTTGGCTCGGAGCCTTGCGCGCTTTTCGCATTATTAAATTCTGCATCTTTAAATTTTATGTCAGCAGGTTCCCCATGCGCAGCGCGATTGGGCGCTGTATCGCTGCCGCTAGATTTAGTCGCGACAAGATCTGCGCTAAAACAGGCTACGCCGTTCCAGCTTGCGACGCAAAGTCCGTTAGCGCCTAGGCTAACGGCATTGATCCTGCCGTAATTAAGCGAAATTCCGCGCAGCCTATTAGGGGCGAAATTTTTATTTAAAGATTGCCCGTTCGCGGTGGAATTTTCACCCAAGGCGTAGCCGCCATCCGCGCTGTTATCAGGGTCTTCGTCTAATCTTATTAGTTGATTCTTATCCACTACCGCGTAAATCGCGTCTTTTGCGGCATAGATCGCATCTATTTGGGCTGTGCCGCTACGCCCTGTCTTAAGCGCGCCTAAAAACTTTAATCTGTCATTTAGCACCGCGATTTCGGCTCCACCCCAAGCTAGATAAATTTTGCCGTTTTTAAAATTTAAAGCCGTAATTTCGTTATCGCTGTATTTTTGCGCGAACTCCACATCCCATTTAGCAGTATCAAACATCCTAAGCTCGCCGCCACTGCCGCATAAAAGCAGTCGGTGCGAGCTTGCGTCGAATGCGCCCAGACGTAGCGTGGCGTTTAGATCAAAGCTACCGGCTGCTGCTATCTGCGATAAACAAATCAAAAAGGCAATACAAAATTTTATAAAATTCATCTTAATCCGCTCTTTGCGGAATGATACTCTTCCAAGGCTTAAAAATCGGTTTAAAGCTTGAGCTATAATGAAATTCTAAGATTTCTTAAAAGTTGGGAAATTCTACGATATAAAAACAGCTCTAAGTAAAATTTTATTTTTCGCATTTTGCTATATAAATTCTGCTTTAAAATTATAATTTCAGTAAATTTTTATTTTGATAGATTTTTACAATTTGTAACGCTCCTTTAATTTTGTTTAAATAAAAAGTTAGTATAATCGCCAAAGTTTGTTTTAAATTTTACTGAAGGAGAAACTATGGAGTTTCTGACAAGTTTGTCTGAAAGCACTCAATTCTTTTTGCAGCTCATTATAGTCTTGGGCTGTTTGTTTTATGGTGCTAAAAAGGGCGGTATGGCGCTGGGAATTCTAGGCGGTATAGGCTTAGTGATCTTAGTGTTTGGATTTAGATTAGAGCCGGGTAAGCCGGCAGTGGATGTTATTTTAACTATCCTCGCAGTTGTCGTAGCAAGTGCAACGCTACAGGCTACGGGAGGACTTGATGTAATGCTTCAAATAGCGGAGAAATTGCTTCGTAAGCATCCAAAGATGGTTTGTATCATCGCTCCAACTGTTGCGTGGACGCTTACAATCTTATGTGGAACCGGACACACCGTCTATACGCTGCTTCCGATCATCTATGACGTAGCTATTAAAAACGGAATTCGCCCTGAGCGCCCGATGGCTGCTTCTACGATCTCCTCGCAGCTTGCTATCATCGCCAGCCCCGTTTCGGTTGCCGGCGTTTCGATGGTCGCGATCTTGCTAGGTCAAGGCGTGCATATCGAGGGCTTTAGTACGTATTTGGATCTGCTAAAACTCACTATCCCTTCTACTTTCATCGGTATGCTTGCGATCGGAACGTGGTCGATTTTTAGAGGTAAAGATCTGGATAAAGATCCGGAATTCCAAGAAAAGATCAAAGACCCAGAGCAGAAAAAATATATCTACGGCGAAAGCACGACCTTGCTAGGTCAAAAGCTTCCTAGGATTAAGTGGGTTTGCATGTGGATATTCTTAGCCACTATTGCGCTAGTAGCGGTTTTAGGTTACGAAAAAAGCTTGCGCCCTGCGTGGACTAAAAATGTCCCTGGCAAATCCGTAGAGATCATCGTCGATAAAAAAACGGTCAAAAATATCACGATCAAAGATGGTCAGGTCATTTCTATGGTGGACGGCGGTAAGGTCGTCTCAAACGTCAAAGAGTCTAAAGCCAAAGATGCGACGAAATTTAATAGCGTCGAAATTTACGACAAAGATAAAAAACTTGCTCAAAGCATCGTCGCTCAGGACGGAAATGTAGTAATTACGACAGGCGATAAGAGCGAAAGTATCGCAAATGCAAGCATTGTCGTAAAAGATACTATGAAAAAGACCACAAATTTAAATATGGTCTTAACCATTCAAATTTTCATGCTTCTAGCGGCGTCCATCATGATGATTGTCTCAGGTATTAAAGCGGGCAATATCGCTAAAAATGAAATTTTTCATAGCGGTATGATCGCGCTCGTAGCCATTTATGGAATTTCATGGATGGCAGAGACTATGTTTACTGCTCATATCGAAATGCTAAAAGCGTCGCTAGGTAAGGTCGTTATGGCGTATCCGTGGACATATGTCATCGTTTCGCTTTTGATTAGTAAATTCCTTAACTCTCAAGCAGCAGCGGTTGCTACTTTCGTACCGCTCGCGGTTAGCATCGGTATTGATCCAGGTCTTATTATTGCGTTTGCACCTGCTTGCTACGGATACTATATCCTACCTACCTATCCGAGCGATCTTGCGGCGATCCAGTTCGACCGCTCCGGCACTACGCACATCGGTAAATTCGTCATCAACCACAGCTTCATTTTTCCTGGGCTAATAGGCGTTCTTACTTCATGCGCGATGGGCTTTATCTTCGCTCATATTTACGGCTATTTATAATAGTTGCGCTCGCGGGCATACGGCTCGCGAGCTTTAAATTTCAAAATTCTTTAGATTAACGCTCCGTGCCCGCGCAAAGCTAAATCGTTTTAAATAAAATTTACGTTATAATCCCGCCAAATTCCACACAGGAGGCAGATATGCAAATCCCCATCGCATACGGCAAAGATGATCATCTAAACCTAGAGATAAACGAGAAAAATTTGCTCGGCGTTTTCGATCCAAACCCCGTGGCTAAATTTGACGAAACGGTGCTCATCGCAAAGGCTCTGGCAAATCCGATAAATCAAAAAAGCTTTGACGAGTTCATAGCGGGCGATGAAAAGATCGTCGTCATCGTAAACGACGGCACCAGGCCTACGCCTACGGCAAAAGTTTTAAAGCAAATTTACCCAAAAATCCGCGAGAAAAATAAAATTTTCATCATCGCCACGGGCTGCCATAGAGAGGGCACGCAGGAAGAATACGAGATGATCTTCGGCAAAGAAATTTACGCGGAGATCAGAGCCAAAAACGAAGTTCACGATCACGACTCCAAGCACGACGAGATGGTATTTTTAGGCGAGTCCAAAAACGGCACGCAGATGTATCTAAACAAAATCGTAGCAGAAGCCAAAAAGGTAATCGTCATAGGCTCGGTCGAGCCGCACTATTTCGCAGGCTACACCGGCGGCAGAAAGGCATTTTTGCCTGGCACGGCGTCGTATGAGAGCATCACGCAAAACCATAAACTAGCTCTTAGCTCCGACGCTCAGGCGCTGCGCTTAGAGGGCAATCCCGTGCATGAAGATATGATCGATGCGATGAAGGTGCTAGCGCACATCGACGTTTTTTCGATCCAGACGGTGCTTGATAGCGAGCACGGCGTGTATTACGCAAGCACGGGCGACTTAAACGACAGCTTTTACGACTGCGTAAAAAAGGCCGACGAGGTATTTTGCGTAAATATCCCGCACAAGGCTGAAATCGTGATCTCGGTCGCGCCCTATCCGATGGACGTCGATCTCTATCAAGCGCAAAAAGCCCTAGACAACGGCAAACTGGCGCTTGCTGAAGGGGGAATTTTAATAATGGTCGCAAAGTGCCGCACGGGCATCGGTCCAAAGCCGTTTTTTGATCTGATGGCCTCCGCCGACACGCCTAAAAAGGTGCTCGAAAAGATCAGCGCTGGCTTTAAGCTCGGCTATCACAAGGCCGCTAAAATGGCTGAAATCTCGCTCTGGGCGCAGACCTGGGCGGTGAGTGATCTAAGTGACGATGAGATGCGAGCCGTGCACCTAAAGCCGTATCACGACATCCAAAAAGCCGCGCGCGACGCGCTAGCGCAAAAGGGCGCGGACGCAAAAATCATCATCCTGCCGTTTGGCTCGATGACGGTGCCTAAGGCGTAAGTTTGGCTAAAATTTTATATTACGACGCGAGCTGCGGCATCAGCGGCGATATGAACTTAGCCGCGCTGGTGGAGCTCGGCGTGGATTTTGGCTATCTTTGCGCCGAGCTTGAGAAGTTAAATTTAGCCGGCGAATTTAAGCTGGAGCGCAAAAACGTGCTAAAAAACGGCATCACCGCTACTAAAATCGACGTAGTGCCGCTAAAATCGCAACCCCACGCCAGAAGCTACGCGGGTATCAGGCAAATTTTAGAGAGTTCAAATTTAAGCCAGAGTTGCAAGCAAAGAGCGGGCGCGATATTTTACACGATCGCGCAGGCCGAGGCCAAAGTCCACGGCACGGGCATAGAGCGGGTGCATTTTCACGAGGTCGGCGCGATCGATAGCATCGCGGATGTCGCGGGCGCGGCGATCTGTTTTGAATATCTATTTGAAAAATTTGGAATTTCTCGAGTTGTTAGCTCCAAAATTGAGCTTGGCGGCGGCGTAGTGATCTGCGATCACGGCGCGCTTAGCGTGCCTGCACCCGCCGTTTGCGAAATTTTAAAAGGCGTGCCCATAAGCCTCGGACGCGCAAATTTCGAGATGACTACGCCAACGGGGGCGGCGATCTTAAAGGCCTGCGCGGACGAGTTTACGCACAGCGCGAGCTTTAGTATTAAAAAGATCGGCTACGGTGCGGGCGGTAAGGACGCCGCGGACTTTGCAAACGTGCTTCGCGCGATGATCTGCGAGGCGGATGAAAATTTGAACGATGAAAGCGACGAGTCAAATTTAAGCGAAAAAACCGGCTACGGCGAGGTTTGCAAACAAATTTTAATCTCCACGAACATCGACGATATGGACGCCGAGAGCTTTGCGCTTGCGTGCGAAATTTTGCGAGAAAACGGCGCGCTGGATGTATTTAGCCGCTCTATTTTTATGAAAAAGGGGCGCATGGGTTTTGAGCTAAACGCGCTGTGCCGCAAGCAGGACGCGCAAAATTTAAAGGATCTGATATTTACGCACACGACGGCGATTGGCATTCGCGAGATAGAGGTTGCTAAAACCGAGCTAAAACGCGAGTTTGTGCGGGTGCAGACGAAATTCGGCGAGATAGGGCTTAAAATTTCTGGCACCTGCCAAACGCAAAAAATAAAGCCCGAATTTGAGGACTGCAAGGCTGCGGCGCTCGCGTACGGCACGACGATAGAGCGGGTGCGAAATGAGGCGCTAGAAATCTATGACGAAACTAGAAAAACTAAAAGCTGATCTGCGCGGGCTGGGCGAGCTGGCGGTCGCATTTAGCGGCGGCGCGGACAGCTCGCTACTGCTGCGCGCGGCGCACGACGCGCTGGGTGAGCGCGCGATCGGCATAACGATCAGATCGCCCTATATGTCCTCGCGCGAGATCGCAGAAGCCGTAGAATTTGCCCGCATCTATGGCATCCGCCACGAAATTTTAGAGCTAGGCGTCGCGGACGAGATTAAAAACAATCCCGAAAACCGCTGCTATCTGTGCAAAAAGGCGGTGTTTTCGCGCCTGATAGAGTGCGCCCGCGAGCTTGGCTTTAGCCGCGTCGCAGACGGCACGAACCGCGATGATCTGGGCGAATACCGCCCGGGGCTCAAAGCAAAAGAGGAGCTAGGCGTGCTCTCGCCGCTGATAAATTTAACCAAATCAGAAATCCGCGAGCTCTCGCGCGAGCTGGGCTTACCCACTGCCGAAAAGCCCGGCTATGCGTGCTTGCTAACGCGCCTGCCGCACGGACGCGAGATCGATGAGAGCGAGCTAAATTTGATCGAAGCCGCGGAAAATCTACTCATCGCAAACGGCTACGCAAACGTCCGCGCGCGGTGCGACCGCAAAAATATAAAGCTGCAAATGCCCTTTTCTAGCATGCGAGACTTCCTAAACGACGCTAAATTTAAAAGCGTCGTTAGGCAGCTCGTGACGCTGGGCGCGGCGGATGTGACGCTCGATCTAAAGGGGCTTAGAGAGGATGTTTTGCATGAGAGAGGATGAAATTTTAGAGCTTTTCGAGGGGATAAAAAGCGGCCGCGTGAGCGAGCAAGAGGCGCTGAAATACCTGAAAAACTACCCTTATGAGGACGTGGGCTGCGCCAAAATCGACACTCAGCGCGCCCTGCGAAACGGCGCGGGCGAGGTGATCTACGGCGAAGGCAAGACGGATGATGAAATTTTACGCATCACAGCAGCGATCGGCGCGAGAGGGCAAAATATCCTGATCACGCGCACGAACGAGCGGGTTTTTGAGCGGCTGCGCGAGGCGTTGCCGCAGGCGGAGTTTAACGCTCGCGGCCGCGTCATCAGCGTCAAATTTAAAGAGCCCGCGCTCACGCAAAGCTACATCGCGATAGTCTCCGCAGGCACCGCAGACGGCGCGGTAGTGGAGGAGGCGTACGAAACGGCGAGATTTTTAGGCAACGACGCGCGCAAATTTAGCGACGCGGGCGTGGCGGGGCTGCATAGGCTGATCGCAAATTTAGAGCAGATACGCGGCGCAAAGGTCGTGATCGCGGTGGCGGGCATGGAGGGCGCGCTAGCTAGCGTGCTGGCTGGCCTCGTGAGCGTGCCGGTGATCGCGGTACCCACCAGCGTGGGATACGGAGCGAGCTTTGGCGGGCTGGCGGCGCTACTGGCGATGCTAAACAGCTGCGCAAACGGCGTCAGCGTCGTAAATATCGACAACGGATTCGGCGCCGCGTATAACGCGAGCCTGATAAATCATCTCTGAATTTACGTTCGCTGCTCTGCTGAATGAACAGGCTAAATTTAAGCATACGAATGTAAAATTTGACGAGTAAATTTAAAAGGAAAAAGTTGCAAGATAAAATTTTAAGCGAACTAAAAACAAGCGAGTGCGATTATGGAGACGCTGCGGCAAAACTTGTGATTTTAGCAATTCCAATTTACATTGTTGCGGGTCCAAATAGTGGCTTTGAAGGCATTATGGCAGCCATTTTATTTTATGCATTCGTGAGGGCTGTAATTAGCATAATTTCATGCCATTTATCGCCTAAAGCCTTAGCGCTCGCAATCTTTGCCCTCTCGCTAGTTATCGAAACTGCACAATATTTTAAAGTGCTTGAAATTTTAGGCGTCCAAAATTCTATATTGCGGATAATTTTTGGTGGAACATTCGATTGGACGGACATCATCTGCTACGCGATAGGCTGCGCTTTAGCTTACGCATCTGAAAGTATCATTTATGATAAGGCGCGACTATGGAGACGTAAAAGGTTGCCTAAAAATTTTAATGAAATTTTGCAAAGCGGCGATGAAGAAAAGATCAAAGCGGTATTTCAAGACCTCGATATAAATGCGACTGACAAAGACGGCAACACGATACTGCATATGCTTCATGCGGACAAAAATATCAAGGAAAAAGACCCAAACTCGCCCTATGTGTATATGGGCGCAAATTTAATCGAATGGATCATCATGCAAGGCGGCGACATAAACGCTAAAAACAAAAAGGGCGAGACGCCGCTTAGAAATTTTATGTGGTATGTATATAAAAATTTAAAACCGCATCAAAAACTAATAATTATAGCCCATCCCGGATCCTATTTTTATAAATATGCTAAAGAGATGAATGAGGTTTTAAATACTGATTTTGGCGTAATGTGCAATTACGTATATTACATGCTGCCTAGAGTATCAAAGTATGTCATTAATCCAGAGCAAAAGCTAATGTTTGGTTTATATCATATGCAATTAGAGGCATCGGGGGATTTGGATAAGATGACGCCGTTTATAATATACAATACTATACCAAAATCGCCAGATGAACAAACAGATGTTTGGCGCCGCTTCGGCAAAAGGTTGGAATATCTATATGTGCCCGAGTATCCAACGGATATGGAAAAACACGATCCGCAAGAATACAGTAAATTTACCTATGATTTTTGGATGAAATTCTTAAGACAAAAAGATAGCGTGCAGTATAAAATGATACATGCGGCTACTAATTTATACTGGTACTGGGACTATAACGGGGAATATGGAAGTTGGATTTTATGGGATGACGATTATACCGATAAAACCGCCGCCGAAATCAAAAAATATTTTAAGCTAGGCAATAGGCTAGATGAGCTAAATGACGACGTGCTTGATAAGATGTTTTATGATCTAAGAAAGAGCTGGCATGCCGAAGATGTAGGTAAGCTTAGATACCTGTTCGTGCTTTGGTTGCTTAAAAACCCCGAGCCGTTTTTCGAGGATGAAATTTAAAAGGAGAAGCAATGGATAGACAAAAAGCTGTGCAAAAGATGACCGAGGTCATGGCGAAATTCGTCGGCTACACAGGCAAGGTGCTGCCCGACGACGTTACGGCGAAGCTGCGAGAGCTCGCCGAGCGCGAGACGCAGCCGCTAGCGAGAGAAATCTACAAAACGATGTTTGAAAACCAGCGCCTAGCCAAGGAACTAGACCGTCCGTCTTGTCAGGATACGGGCGTGATCCAGTTTTTCGTGCGCTGCGGGGCAAATTTCCCGCTCATCGGCGAGCTTGAAGAGCTGCTGCGAGAGACCGTACTGCGAGCGACGCGCGAGGCTCCGCTGCGTCACAACAGCGTCGAGACGTTTGACGAGTACAACACCGGCAAAAACGTCGGCAAGGGCACGCCGAGCGTCTTTTGGGAGATCGTGCCGGATAGCGGCGAGTGCGAGATACACACCTATATGGCTGGCGGCGGCTGTAGCCTGCCCGGCAAGGCAACCGTGCTGATGCCCGGCATGGGCTACGAAGGAGTCGTAAAATTTGTCATGGACATAATGACGAGCTACGGCATAAACGCCTGTCCGCCTCTGCTAGTTGGCGTGGGCGTAGGCACCTCTATCGACGTGGCGTCCTTGCTATCCAAAAAAGCGCTGATGAGGCCGCTAGGCTCGCGCAATCCAAACGAACGCGCCGCGCTAACCGAAAAGCTGCTCGAAGAGGGCATAAATAAAATCGGCCTGGGCCCGCAAGGCATGAGCGGCGCGAGCTCGGTCATGGGCGTGCATATCGAAAACTGCGCCCGCCACCCAAGCGTCATCGCCGTCGCCGTAAACGTGGGCTGCTGGTCGCACCGCAAAGGCCATATCGTCTGGGACGAGCAGCTAAATTTTGACGTAAAATCGCACAAGGAGTTCGCGCTATGAGTAAGAAAATTTTAACTACGCCGATCGCGCCCGAGGATCTGGCGGATATCAAGATCGGCGACGTGATCTACCTCAGCGGACACATCGTTACCTGTCGCGACGTACCGCACAGACGCGTCGCGCAGGAGGGCCGCGAGCTGCCGCTTGATATCAGAGGCGGCGCGATCCTGCACGCGGGACCGATCATCAGAAAAACGGGCGATGGCGGCAAAGAATGCTTTGAGATGGTCTCGGTCGGGCCGACTACTAGCATGCGGATGGAGAAATTTGAGCGCGAATTTATCGCCAAAACGGGCGTGCGCCTCATTGTCGGCAAAGGCGGTATGGGCGAGGGCACGATGAGCGGTTGCAAGGAGTTTGGCGCGATACACTGCGTATTTCCGGCAGGCTGTGCGGTGGTGGCCGCGACGCAGGTCGAGGAGATCGAAAGTGCCGACTGGACGGAGCTTGGGATGCCCGAGACGCTGTGGAAGTGCCGCGTGAAGGAGTTTGGCCCGCTCATCGTCTCGATCGACGCGCACGGAAATAATCTTTTTGAGCAGAACAAGGTCAAATTTAACGAGAAAAAGGATGCGGCGCTAGCTGAAATTTTACCGCAGGTCGGGTTTATAAAGTAGCTAAAATTTGGGTGGCTCGGGTTTTAAATTTTGCGCCTTAAATTTTTGTGCCTTGCCACTAAATTTTAAAATTTAGCGCTATAATGAGGGGCAAATTTTAAGGGGCTTTGGACGGATGGCGCGGGCGTAATCGATTAATAAAACAGCCGGCGGGGCTAGGCGCGAGATTAAATTTTATCTGCAAAATTTAGCTAATCGCGTGGATAAATTTTAAAAATTTATCCCGCAAAGCCGCCGTTTTAAAGCGCCGACTAAAAGCGCGCGCTAATCTCGCCGAAGCTCTTTCGTAAATTTGGCCTACGCGCTATTTTTCTGTGCGAATTTTACGTTTGCATAGAGGTAGCTTGCAAGCCCTAGCGCGCCCAGTATCGCGCCCGCCTCGCCTATGTGTTCAAGACCGAACCTCGTTGCGACTTGATGCCCCAAAAGCGCTCCGCCGCCGATGCCTACGTTATAGATCGCCGAGTAGATCGATATCGCGACATCGGTAGCGTCGGGAGCTAGCGCTAAAACCCTAATCTGCAAACAAAGCCCAAAGCCGAAAATCCCCACTCCCCAGACGAAAGCTGCAAGCAGCAGCGCCGCGTCATTTGCGGCAAAAGCTTTTAGCGTCAGCACCGAGGCTAGGATAAAAAGGATCGAGCAGATCAAAAATGCGTTTGGAAAAGGGCGGTAAAGCTTTGAAAAAAGCACGCTCGCAGCGATGCCAGAAGCACCGAACGCAAGCAGGACGTAGGTTACGAAGTGATCGCCTGCGGGGTTAAATTTTGCCACGAAGGGCTCGACGTAGCTATAGGTCGTAAAATGCGCGCCTACGAGCAAAAACGTCAGCAGATACAAAGCAAGCAGCATCGGGCGCCTTGCAAGCATCGGCAAACTCGCAAGAGAGCCCGCGCGGCGGCTTGGCAAAAACGGTAAAATTTTCCAAAGAAATAGCGCCTCGGCCGCGGCAAGCGCGCCGATCGCGAAAAACGTAATCCTCCAGCCGAAAAGCTCGCCGACCACACGCCCTAAAGGAAGCCCCAAAACCATCGCCAGCGAGGTGCCCAAAGCAAGCATGCCGATGGCCTGAGAGCCTTTATTTATCGGCGCTACGCGCACGACGAGCGATGAGGTGATCGACCAAAAGATCGCGTGCGAAATCGCGATG
>NZ_CALIBH010000260.1 GCF_938045775.1 uncultured Campylobacter sp. | reverse complement strand
ACGATCGAATATGAAATTTTAGTCAAATTAAATTCCAACATCCCAAGGAGATTTCAATGAAAGAGCTGCAAGGAGAAAATAACGAGCGTATAGGTTACGACGATAAAGGCTTATCCGCGCGAGGCGAGAGCTTTGGCGGAGGAGAGTATCCGCGCCAAAAAGGAGGGCTTCATATCTTAATCAAAGCTCTAATCGTCTTAGTGATTGCGGCGATTGCGTTTGCGATATTTGCAGTGCCGGTTTACAATAAACTCGTAAGCAAAGATGAAGAAGTTAAGGCCGCGTGGAGCCAGGTACAAAACCAATATCAGCGCCGCGCCGATTTGATTCCAAATTTCGTAGAAACCGTCAAGGGCTACGCTAGCCATGAAAAAGATACCTTAGAAGGCGTCATAAATGCCCGGGCTAAGGCAACCGCTGTCAATATCAATGCAGAAAGTTTAGCGCAAGATCCGGAAGCGTTTGCGAAATTTAACGGCGCTCAAGGCGAGCTTAGCTCGGCCCTATCGCGCTTGATGCTGGTAGTCGAGCGCTATCCGGATCTTAAGGCAAATCAGAATTTCGCTGATCTGCAAAATCAGCTCGAAGGCACGGAAAACCGCATCGCCGTAGCGCGCAAGGACTACATCGCCTCGGTGCAAGAATACAACAAGCTAATTAGAACCTTTCCTACAAACATCATCGCGCGCATCGTAGGACTAGGCGGCGCCAAACCTAGCTTTAGCGCTGATAGCTCAAGCCAAAAAGCCCCTAGCGTCTCGTTTAAATAACGCTAAAGGCGGCAAATGCTAAGCGAGCAGTGCAAGCAAAAAATTCACGAGCTAATCACGAAAGCCGAAGCTGCAAGCGGTGCGCAGATCGTCTGCGTGGTCGCGCGCGAAGCAAGCGAGGACTGCGAGGCTAGCTATGGCGCGGCGGCAGTGACGGCGTTTGCGATCGGCATCGTTCTGTGCTTCGTGCCGCAAATAAGCAAAGCTGAGCTACTGCAGATCGTAGCGCTCAGCTTCATAGCGATTAAAGCTCTGCTAGCTAAATGCCCCACGCTTTTAACTCTAATCACGCTTAAATCTCGCAGACTTCGGCTCTCGGGCGAGTTTGCGATGCAAAAATTTTACGAGCGCTATGGCAGCGTAAAAGAAGCGATAATGTTTTGCGTCTGCGTCCGCGAGCGCTGCGCTCATATCATCTGCGGCGCGCAAGCGGCGGAGTTTATCTCTAAGGTTGAGTTTGAACGTATCACGACAGAATTTAACCCCAGCACGCAAGGTCTTGAACCTGCTGTTTTAAAGGCGATGGACGCGCTGTGCGAACTAGCTATGCGAGTGCCTAAAAATAGTGAAAATAACGAGATAGAAGAGACCTTGGTGGAGCTGCAATGAGAGTGGCTTGGAGATTTGCTTTTGCCATAATGGCATTATTTGTAATAAGCGTTGCCGCGCCCAGCGAGTATCTAGCCCATCCAAACGGCACCGCTGTAATCGATGAGGCTGGTATTTTACGCCCAGCCGCGAGAGAGAGTCTGAATGAAATTTTAACGACTTTCGATAAAAATTCCACAAACCAGATCATGTTCGTAAGCCTAAAATCGCTCGGAGACTACTCTATCGAGGAAATCGGCGTAGAGCAGGCGCGCGCTCTTGGTATCGGGCAAAAAGGGCGCGACAATGGCGTACTGCTGCTCGTCGCTCCGCACGAGCATAAAGTGCGTATCGAGGTCGGATACGGGCTAGAGGGCGTGCTAACCGATATGCGCGCAAAGCGTATCATCAACAATAAAATTCTACCCTATTTTAGGCAGGGGGATTACGAAAGTGGCGTCGTTAGCGGGATTTCGGCGATCATCAGCACGATCGAAGGCGGCGATATAAAATTTGATCCCCTTAACGCCAACGCGCAGCAGGATCCGAGCAACAAGGACTTTGCGATCTTTATGGTGCTTTTTGCGGTTTTGCTTTTTGCGATACTAAGCCGCCGCGTGACGCGCCGCAGAAGAAGCGACGAGGATATAATCTCGAGCGCAGACATCATAAGCGAAATCGCGCGCTCATCGCGCATGAGAGGCGGCTCATCCGGGGATTTTGGCAGATTTGGAGGAAATGGCGGTTTTAGCGGAGGCGGCTTCAGTGGGGGCGGCGGAAGTTTCGGTGGAGGCGGTGCTGGCGGAAGCTGGTAGATGCAGAAATTTCATCAAAATTCCAAATCGTAGAATTTTGTATAAATTTTAAAATTTCTAAATTCGGCTACTTGCGTAGAAAAACAGCACGAGCGGCTTATCATTGCCCTCGATCTTTAGCGTGCGCTTGGAGGGGTCGAACTTGAAGGCGAGCGAGGTGCCGTCGCTGCTTAGATGGTGCTTCCATCCGTCGCAGCCTGAGAGTAGCAGCGCGAACACGGCGGCAGCAACTTTTAGATTTAAAAATTTTATCATCTAAAATCCGTCCTTAAATCTGCTTTTAAAACTGCTAAATTCGCTTTTAAATTTGCGTTTGAAATTTTAAAATTTACGGCGCGATACCTGTCAGAATTTATGTCTCGATCCACTCCGAGGCGTATGTCGTAATAATCCATGCTTGGGTTCATGCCGTGACCCTTGACGAGATTTATGTCATAATCCGCGCTAAAATCTATGTAGCGTCCTGCCTCTCAATTCGTACTCATAGCTTTTCGGTTTTTAAAATTTAAATGGCAAAGGCAGTATCTAAATTTACACGACAGACCAAAGTCGCGCGATAAATTTTAAAATTTTGTGGCGCACGGGCATGCTTTAAAAGCCAAGCTTTAAATTCGATCGTCAAAGCGAGCTTTAAATTTTCACCAAAGCAAAGCGGCTTTAAATTTAACTGCACTGGCGATCCAAAATTCATACGCCGCGGCAGTTTAAATTTAGCGCGCCGCAGGTATCCGCGCAGTCTGTTCCGTGCGAGCTCAAAATTTAAATTTAAACGCACTCTCCGCAGTTCAAAGATAAAATTTTGCGCGTCTGTATTGCAAATATAAAATTCTGCGCTCATCCGCACCCTGCCCTGTGCGATACGACTTTAGCCATACCGCGCTCCCGCCCGATGCGCTCTCTCAAACTTTCATAAAACTTTGCGATACGATTTTGCCGGTAATCTGCGCAGCTACTCGTGCAAAAACGCAGGCTCCGATCGCTCGCGGGCGCCGCAAGTCAAAGCCGAATTTCGCCAGGGTAAAACCGCGGCGAGCCGAACTGCTCTTAAATTTCAAAGAATTTATCCAGTAAACGGGCTGCGGTTCGCGATGCACGCTTATAAATTTTACGCGAGCGCGGCGGGCGAATTAGCTAAAATTTAGCGCTTTTGGTGTAGAATTCGAGCAAATTTCAATCCAAAGGTCATCAAAAATGCGCGGATATAAAATTTTCTCCGGCACCGCAAATCCCGAATTTGCCAAAAAAATCTCCAAATATCTCTCGCTGCCGCTTAGCGAGTGCGCGATCAAAACCTTTAGCGACGGCGAAATTAGCGTCCAGATCGGCGAGAGCGTGCGCGGCAAGGACGTCTTCGTCATCCAACCCACATGCGCGCCCGCAAACTCCAATCTGATGGAGCTTCTGATCCTAACCGACGCGCTGAAGCGCTCCAGTGCGAACTCGATCACAGCGGTCGTGCCGTATTTCGGCTACGCTCGCCAAGACCGCAAAGCAGCCCCGCGCGTGCCGATCAGCGCGAAGCTCGTGGCGAATATGATGCAGACGGCGGGGATTAACCGCGTCGTCACGATGGATCTGCACGCGGGACAGATACAGGGCTTTTTCGACGTGCCGGTCGATAACCTCTACGGCTCGCTGATATTTTTGGATTATCTGAAAGAGAAAAATTTAAAAAATCCGATCATCGCCAGCCCCGACGTAGGCGGCGTCGCGCGCGCCAGAAGCTTCGCCAAAAAGCTCTCGCTCGATCTGGTGATCGTCGATAAGCGCCGCGAGGAGGCGAACAAAAGCGAAGTGATGAATATCATCGGCGACGTCGCGGGCAAGGACGTGATCCTAATCGACGATATGATCGATACCGCGGGCACCATCGTCAAGGCCGCGGGCGCGTTTAAGGAGCAGGGCGCGAAGAGCGTCAGCGCGTTTTGTACGCATGCCGTACTAAGCGGCCCGGCATACGAGCGCATCGAAAGCGGCGCGCTAGACGGCCTCGTCGTGACCGACACGATCCCGCTAAAGCAGGAGAGCGACCGCATCAAGGTAATCAGCGTCGCTCCACTCTTCGGCGAGGTTATCAGGCGCGTATATCACGACGAGAGCGTAAACAGCTTATTCAAATAAAATTTTAAAATTTAAAA
>NZ_CALIBH010000259.1 GCF_938045775.1 uncultured Campylobacter sp. | reverse complement strand
ACTAGATTTAAACGAGTAATCCCCCTCGATGCCTAAAAGTAAACCCTCGCTAGAGCCTACGCTAACGCAAGCCGCAGCGGCAAATGCCGCGATTAAAATTTTGTTTTTCATATTTTCTCCTTACAATTTATGATTTCAGGGCTTCTCGCCACAGCCGCTCTTACCGTTTTATAACTTACGATCTTTGAGCCTCCTCCACCGGATCCGCTTACAAATCCGTTTAAAATTTGTTGATTATAATAGCCCCCCCCCACTTAAATTTTGATAAATTTTTGAGGCAAGACGCGTAATTTTATCTCACTCGCCTTGGATAAAATTTTATCTCGCTTGCTAAGGATAGAATTCTATCTTGATTGCCAGCACGGAATTCGACGAAATTCTACGCCGCCTCCCTTGAGCAGTTAGCAAATTTAAATGCCGAGTGTCATTAAAAAATAATCTGTGATGAAATTTAAAGCGCTTACTTAGTTGTTCGTTTTTATGTATAATTTAAAATTTACACACGAGATAAGTGCCGTGTTACCGATAGTAACTGCACTTTTAAAAATTTAAGACGATTTGATTTGGAATTTATAAAATTCCCGCCTCATTTTTGTATCATAAGCCAAATCCAAAAAAGGAGTATCTATGGAAGAACACAAAGTGGAGTTACGCAACTCCCGCTTACAAGGGCCGCTAGACTCAGACGTAGACGAGCTGGGTTTAGACAGGCTCACCGACACCGTGCCGTTTCCTAAGCGCGGCGTCATCATTATGGCGATTGCCGCTGCAGTGGGCTTTGCGCTATATGCCGCGTTACCATTTGAGCCTAATGTCAAAAAAGGCCTTGCGCTGCTTGCTTTTATCGCGATTATGTGGCTTACAGAGGCCGTGCATATCACGGTAACCGCGCTTATGGTGCCGGTGCTTGCGGTAGCTATCGGACTTGGCAAATTCGCTAAAGATGGCACTTTCACGGCTGCCACCATCAAAAGCACGCTTGCAAATTTTGCAAACCCTACGATCTTTACCTTTTTCGGCGGTTTTGCTCTGGCAACAGCTCTGCATATGCAAAAGCTAGACAAAAAGATCGCGATGTGGCTAATCGCCCGCGCAGGCGGTCGCTTGGGTGTAGCTGCGATTTTAATCTGCCTTGCTACAGCGATCCTTTCGATGTGGGTTTCAAATACCGCAACTGCTGCGATGATGCTTCCGATCGCACTTGGAATTTGCGCCAACATGGACGAGAGCAAAGATCGCGGCACGCTTGTGTTTTTGCTTTTAGGCATCGCGTATTCTGCAAGCATCGGAGGTCTGGGCACGCTCGTGGGATCTCCGCCAAATTTAATCGTGGCTCAAGCCTTGCACTACAGCTTCGCGGACTGGATGAAGGTAGGTTTGCCGCTAATGTGCGTGATGCTACCGATAATGCTTGTGGTGCTTTATATAATTTTCAAGCCGAATTTAAGTCATAAAATAGAGATGGATCTGGAGCATATCCCTTGGACGCGCGAGCGCATTATTACGATCGTCGTATTTGCTCTAACAGCGCTTGGCTGGATATTTTCGAAACAAATTTCAGCCCTTGTGGGCTTTAAAGTGGATGATGCTTACGTCGCCATCTGCTCGGCAGTCGTAATCGTCATACTAGGGCTTGCCAAATGGCACGACATCGCCGAAAACACCGAGTGGGGCGTGCTGCTGCTTTTTGGCGGCGGACTTACGCTAAGTGCGGTTTTAGGCGATTCCGGAGCTTCTAAGGTGCTTGGCGATCTAGTCGCGCATACTTTCGGTGGAGCGCCTACTTACATTGTACTTTTGGTAACAGCAGTTTTCATCATCTGCCTTACGGAATTTACGAGCAATACCGCCTCTGCTGCACTTTTAGTACCAGTATTTGCGGGAGTAGCAGCGCAAATGGGGCTGCCAAAAGAAACTCTTACTATAGTAATCGGTGTGGGCGCAAGCTGCGCTTTCATAATGCCGGTAGCGACGCCACCGAATGCTTTGGTTTTCGGCACGGGACGCATTCGCCAGGCGGAAATGGTACGAAGTGGCGGAATTCTAGCGATATTCTCCGCGTTTTTGGTTTCGGGGTACGCGTATATTTTTTACTCGTAAAATTCCGTCAAAATTCTATAGTCCGGGTATCTGCTCGGACTAAATATATTTATAAGATATATTTTTAAACTCCTAAATTTTCGGAATTTTTATAAAAAAATTCTAATTTAATACTATTTTAATCAGTTATCTGTATAATACGCATATCTTACGGAAAGAAGAATTTATGGATTTTGATTTTATAGCCAAATTTAGCCCGATGTTCGTAAAGGCGGGAATTTTAACGCTAAAGCTCGCATTTTACGGGATTTTACTATCCATCATCATCGGTTTTATCTGCACGCTGATAAAATATAAAAGACTGCCGCTGTTAAGCCCGCTCGTGAGCGCATATATCGAGCTATCACGCAATACTCCGCTTTTAATTCAGCTATTTTTTCTATACTACGGCCTGCCGAAGCTAGGCGTTCAAATTTC
>NZ_CALIBH010000258.1 GCF_938045775.1 uncultured Campylobacter sp. | reverse complement strand
ACTCAAAACCGCTGTGCAAAAGCAAGGCATGAACTACGATGACTTTAAAGCAAATGTCCGCCGCACACTGCTTGAAGAAAAGCTCTATGGCTCGATATTCGCAGACGTACAGCACCGCACGACCCCTGAAAATGTCAAAAAATTCTATAGCCAAAATAGTTCATTATTCACGACTTTCGACAGCATCACGCTCACCCGCTACATCGCAAAATCGCAAGCTCCGCTCGATAAGATCCGCGCAAATCCGAAGCTCCGTCCGAGCGACGTGTATGTGATGAAGGGCACCCTCAAGGCCAATCAAATGGATGAGGGGCTCAAATATATCGTCACAAACGTTGAGCAGGGCAAATTTTCGCCGATCATCCCTACGCGCAACGGATATGAGATGTTTTATGTAAACGACAAAAAAGGGCTTCGTACGCTTGATTTTGACAGCGTGCAAGAAAAGGCGATCGAAGGCTACGTGACCTCTGAGCGCAAAAAGGCAATCACCGAGTTCAATGACAGACTCCGCTCAAACGCTAATATCCGCATTATCGAGCATCCGCAGGCAAAAGCGCAAGGCACAAAAACCGCTCCGAAAGTTAAAGTGCAAAAAAGGCAGTAAATTTTAAAATCCGATGCCGCGCATCAAATTTTATAGAATTTAACGCCGATGACGCAATGGCGAGCACGCAGCTTGCCTGTTCGCGCGTAAAATTTTGATAAAATTTAAAGGCTTCGTGGTGATAACTATCAAAAATTTTACCGAACTTAAAAGCGATCCTAGAGGCGGCGGCATAAGCGCTGCGGACTTTGGTGCGAGCAAATTTTGCTCCCACATCAATGCCGCCTCAAAACTCGTCGCCGTTTGGAGCGATAACAACAGCGGCGAGGAGCTAAATTTTAAAATTGATACGAATCTACATCATCGTATTGACACAAATTATACTTCTTTGTTTTCAATGCAATATATTTTATAACTCAACAACAATTTTTCTAATAATTTTCGTCTGTAAAAATATAATCTAAACGCATAAAACGCCTATTTGCATCGCTTATATAGTACAAAATAATACATCCAAATTAAGTCGTGCCTAAACCTCAATGCCGACTTCCTTAAATTTATCCACGAAAAAGGCGATTTTTTCAAACGCGTCTTGCTTTGCGCTTAGATATTTCGGACTTAGAGGGCTCATTTTAGGCAGGCTTTCATTTAAATCGGTTCCATTTGGGCTTGCGTATCCACGTTTTAGCGACGCGCTAATATACCTTTTTGCAGCATTTTCATTTAAATTTAACGAGCCAATCAGTTCTTTTGCTTCGCGCGACATCTCGCTTTTTGCAAATTTAAAAAACGCCTCGACTACGCCTGCTCTATCTTTTAACTCGTCCAAATCAGTCCCGTTTATAAAATCTACTATTAGCCCCTCTTTTGAGCGATTTTCCAGGCTGGCGCGGATGATCCTGCGGATCTCTTCGGTAAGCGCGATCTTATCTTTAATCTTTTTATTGTGCTCAAATATTAACCCCAAAATATAGTCTAAATTTATCTCCTGCGACTTGAGTAGGTCAATCTCAAAGACCACGTCGTCCCAGTCCATCTTTTGCGCCTCTTTGCGTTCGCCCGCTCTTTCTTTTCTTAGCCAGTCTCTTATATCGTTATAGGTAGAGCGGTAGTCTTGGAGCGCTCGCACGCTAGGCACTTTTATGCTTTGCATCTCCTGCAAATCCTCTTCGCTTAGATAAAATTTTTCTTTAAATTCGCGCACGGCATTCTCATCATTCAAATTTACCCCTTGCAGAGCCTGCAGCGCCGCAAATTCGTCATAGTTTTGCAGAGCATTTTCTACGCGAAGATACTCGCCAAAAAGCTTAACAAAATCCTTTTTATCCTTTTGCATTTCTATTGCGTTAGGATCTGAGAAGCGCGCCTCAAGCTCGCTCGTAACTTCTAGAAATCCTCGTCTGGCCTCGCCGGTAGCAGCATCGGTAAAGCCCTGCATATATTCCTTATAGCTTTTTTCCAAAATTACGTTTTTGGTACTGTTTTTACCAAAAAGCGTGATGGCATCGATCGTAGCTTGCTGCAAGTCTCTAAAAGTCACGATATTGCCAAAGGTCTTAGTGGCGTCTAGGATTCTATTCGTACGTGAAAAAGCCTGCATAAGCCCGTGATAACGTAAATTTTTATCTACGAATAGCGTATTTAACGTAGGTGCGTCGAACCCTGTTAAAAACATGCCCACAACCAAGAGCAAATCGACTTCTTGCTTTTTCATGCGTTCACTCAAGTCGCGGTAATAGTCCTGAAACGACCTGCCCTCGATGCTAAAATTCGTCCTAAAATAGGCGTTATAATCTTTTATCGCCACATTTAGAAATTCTTTTGAGCTCATATCCATCGTCTCTGGCTCAAAATTTTCGTCTGCTATCTCACCTATAACACCCTGCTCCTCGTTTTGCGAAAATGAAAAAATCGTTGCTACTTTTAGCGGTCGCTCTTTATCTTTTTGTAAATTTTTAAACGCCTCGTAGTATAGCTTCGCGGCTTCGATAGAGCTTGCTGCAAACATAGCGTTAAAGCCTTTACCGCTTGCGTTTAGTCGGTGCGTTTTTTGCCTAAAACGATCCAGGATATACTGCGAAATCTCTTTTATACGATCAGGGTGCAAAAATGCCTCTTTACTCTCCGCAGCGCTTAGTTTTAGCTCATCTTTTTCGGTCTCAAATTCTCTAAATTTAGGCCTTACGTCGTTATAATCAACCTTAAATTTAAGCACTTTTTCGTCTCGCACGGCATCGGTTAATATATACGAGTGAAGCTCACTTCCAAATACGCTTTGCGTCGTCTCCGCCCCTGACGCATTTTGCGGAAATATCGGCGTACCAGTAAAACCGAACTGGAAAAATCGCTTAAATTTTTTCTTTAAATTTTTCTGTGCCTCGCCAAACTGCGAGCGGTGGCACTCGTCAAATATAAAAACGACCTCCTTTTGATATACAGCCAGCTCGCTTTCGCTTTTCATCAGATTATTTAGCTTTTGTATGGTCGTTACTATTATTTTGCCGTCCTCTTTTTCCGTATTTCGTTTTAGTTCGGCGCAGCTTGCGGAGCCATTTACGCTATCTTTTTGAAATTTTTGATACTCCTTCATCGTCTGATAGTCTAGATCCTTACGATCTACTACGAAAAAGACCTTATCTATAAAATCAAGCTGAGTGGCGAGCCTTGCTGCCTTAAAGCTAGTTAGAGTTTTGCCCGATCCTGTCGTATGCCAGATATATCCACCGCCCTCCGGCTTTGCATAGCATTTGCTAAGATGCGAGCTATTTATCTTCCACAATATACGCTCGGTTGCTGCGATCTGATACGGACGCATGATTAGCAGCGTATCGCTCGCATCAAATACGCAGTATTTTATTAGCACGCTTAAAAGCGTATTTTTCGCTAAAAAAGTCGCAGTAAAGTCCTTTATGTCCCTAATTGGCAAATTTTTAGAATCCGCCCAGTTGATAGTAAAATCGAAACTACTCTTGTCGCGTTTTGTGGTATTTGCAAAGTAACGCGTATCCGTGCCGTTTGAGATAACAAAAATTTGCAGGTATTTAAATAGCGAATTTGACGTATTAAAGCTCTCTTTGGCATAGCGGTGGATTTGATTGAACGCTTCTCTTATCGCCACGCCGCGCTTTTTTAGTTCGATTTGCACGAGCGGTAATCCGTTAATCAAAATAGTAACGTCGTATCTATTGACAAACGATCCCGTTTGCTCGAATTGATTAACGACTTGCACGCTATTTCGCGCGATATTTTTCTTATCGAGAAGGTAGATATTTTGTATATGCCCATCATCAAAAACAAAATCATAAATGTGATTGTCTTGGATTTTGCGAGTCTTTTCATTCACTCCGTCGTTTGGCGCGTCGAGATATTCTTTAAGCAATCTAGTCCACTCAGAAGGCGTAAATTTAACCTCGTTTAGGCTTTCCAGTCGCTGTTTTAAATTTTCTAACAGCTTTGCAGGAGAGTTTATTTCTTTTGCATATTCGTAGCCTTGTGCAACTAGATCGTTTATCAGCTCGCGCTCCATATCCGCTTCGCTTTGGTAGGTTGACGGCTGGATGATTTTTTCATAAACGTCCAGGACTATGAAATTTTTACTCTCGGCTATCGGCTTGATTTCGGTCATTTTCTTCCTTTGTTAGTTTTTTATTTAAAATGGTATATTGAGCTAATTTCCTGAATTAAAAATCCTAATACTCTTTTGTCGTTATCGTTTGGCTCAACACTCTCTTCGGCAGAATGTTTAGAATGACTTGAAATATTAATCAGTCTTGTTTCATACGGTTTTGAATCTCCGCCTGGAGTATTCGGCAAGAGATCGCCCCAGCTTTTATAACCAAGAAAAGTAGAAGTCTTTTCTAAAATATTTCTTAGAAAATTAAAATGGTACTTCTTGATTTGATTGCTCTCAATGGCTTTTTCTATCTCGGCTTTTAAATACAGATGATAAGCAAAGGGCGAATCATTTTCTTGTTCTTCTAAAATATACACCCTGTCTTCATTGTTTTTTAAAACAAATTTATAGGCATTTAGTCCATTGTGCAAAACATTATAAAATAGGGGATTATGCGTAGTAATGATAAATTTTATATCAGATTCGCTCCCCTTTATTCTCTCAGCTAAATTCACAGCTATTTCTATTAGATTGTTCTCGTCCAGCGAACTAACTGGATCGTCTATAAAAATATATTTTAGATCATCAAATTCGTGAGTTGATCGATTATCTGGTTCCGCTATATTTAATTCATTTATTACTTGCCTTATTAATACATAAAAAATACTCCAAATAAAAATACTTTCTTCTCCTTTTGAAATTTTAATATTATCTTCGGAGGCATTGTCATCTATAAAAGAAAAAGAAACTTCTGAAAAATTTGCATCGAATCTAGGTTCAAGCTTTTTACCTACATAAAGCTGAAAAGTATCAATAACCTCTTTATCCAATCCTTGTTCTTGAAATACCCAGCTAGTAAAAGAATTCGGTTGTATTTTTAATTTTGGCTCGACATCATTTTCTATATCGTTATCCCAATAAAATAAATCCTGCGTAAAAGCATTATAATAAATAATTTTCTTTTGGTCAGAGTCACTGTTTTCATCGGCTCCTGATTCTATTAAATTTTTAAATTCTACAGATAAACGAGTCTTGCCCGTACCGTTAAAAGCATAAATTAATTGTGCTTTTTTATTCGAATTTTTAAGCTTATTTGCTATTTCGTTAAGAGTACCAGCAAACACTACTCTATATCTCCTTTTTAATTTCCGTAAAGCTTAATAGCCTTTCTCTGTAATATTCATACTGCTTTTGTCTTAGCTTTATCTCACACGGAAGGCCCTCGGCTATAGAGTTCACGAGCGTGTCAAATTTGTCGAGTATTTCGACGATTTTGCGCTGGGTTGGTAGTGATGGAACAGGGATTTTATATTCCAAAATAGCATTCTTATTTCCTCGTGGCATTTTTGCGCCTTTTGCATTTTTCATATTATAATCGAAAAATTTATCATCAGCCAAAATTTGATACAAATATCTAGAATTGACGCTTTCGTCGTTTAAACGCAAAACCAAAACGTCGCCACTTGCTCCACCAGTGCAGTCAGCTTGCCAAATTTTCTTTAAATAAGGACGAATATTGCCTATCAAAATATCGCCGCTTTCAAACTTAGTACAGTTTCCGCTTGCCGGAACGTATTTTGACGATACTTTCCCTGCTTTATTTTGAAGCAAATTTTCCACGCCGACGTAATTTAGCTCATTTAAAGAGTCAAATTTAATTCTATCGCTCGAGTAGTCTGCAATGCTCCTAAGTGTTTTTAGTTCATACCCCCCATTTTTATTGAGCTCGTCAAAGCTTAAAAGGAAGTCGCGATAAAATTCGTATTGCTTTTTCCTAGCTGTAAGCTCTGCTGTAAGCTCTGCTGTAAGCTCTGCTGTAAGCAGCGTGAAATAGTCCAAAATGCGGACTATTTCACGCTGTACTTCTATCCGAGGTACAGGGATTTTAACTTTATCAATATCGCTTTTGTTGAGTGCAGGAATACTTCCTCTGGCAACCAACATATCCATATTTTTCTTTTCAATCGACTTTAAAAAATAGAATACAAATTTAGTTAAAACATACTCCTCATCTTTTGAGGTGTAAGGATAGCATAATCCACCAGCCCAAAATTTGCAATCAATGAATTTTACAAAACCCGCATATTCGCCTCGTGAGGCAATTGTAAAAGCATTGGCTTCATTATTGTACTTATCATAAAAGCCGTAGTAATCCCTACCTGAATTAACAACAGGATATACTCCTTTGTCCACTAAATCTTCTTGTTTAAGCGTGCCTTTTGCTAAGCTCTTACAAATAACTCCAAGTTCATCAAATTTTACCCCTTCAGAGCAAAATTCATTTATCAAATCAAAAATTTTACTCATTTCTTGCCTTTGTCTTTTAGCTTTAAATTTATACTTTTGACGGCGTTTATATATTCTTTCTCGACCGGAGTTAGGTTGTTTTGTCGGTATTTTGCATATTCGGTGTCAACTTTTTTCATAGCCTCGCTATGACTTACCGAGCCAGCATTTTGCAAAACGCCTTTGCCGTAAGTTACGCTAAATTTATCCAGCTCGCTTATCCAGTCTCTCATATACATCGGCTCGCGCTCGTGCGCCTTCACCTCGGCAAGATCGAAAAACGCCGAAACCAAGCGATTTAATCTAAAAAGTTCATCCTCGCTTAGGTAATTTTTCGCCGTTTTAGCCTCGTTTAGCGTCGGCATTTGGCCTTTAAAATTTGTAAGCCCCATAAATTCTTTATCTCCGTTTACTCTACTAAAAATAATCTCGGAGGCGGTTTGCTCGCTAACGGCGTAATGAAGCTTGTTTTGAACTATTTTAAAAAATTTAATACTCTCGTCGCTTTTTGGATCGTAGTCGTAGCTAGTGGCGTAAAGGTCGAGTACTTGGCGATACATCGCTTTTTCGCTACTACGGATATCGCGAATGCGTTCAAGCAACTCTTTGAAATAATCGCCGCCGCCCGTGCCTTTTAAGCGTTCGTCGTCAAGCGCAAAACCCTTTTTTATATATTCTCCTAAGCATTGCGTCGCCCACTGACGAAACTGCGTACCGCGAGATGAACGCACGCGGTAACCTACGGCTATAATCAAAGGCAAAGGATAATAAGCCATTTTACGCTTTATATTGCGCCCGCCTTCATTTTGAACTGTCAACTGAAAGTTGACAGTTGCTTTTTCATCTATCTCATTTTCTAAAAAAATAGCCTTTATATGCTTGCTAATATTTTGTTTGGTCGTCTGGTAAAGTTCCGCGATTTCAAGTTGCGTCAGCCAAAGCTGTTCATCAAATTTTTGCAAAGAAAATCTTGACTTGCCATCGCTTGTCGTGTAAATAATAGCTTTCATATTTCGCTGCCCGAATTTATTTCCGCAACGATTTCGTCGATTTGTTCGCGCAAATTTGAGATTTTAGCCACGGTCTGCTTTATCTGTAAATTTAACTCGTTTATGTCGATAACCTCGCGTGTATCTTTTGCCTCGACATAAGAGCTTACGGCTAGATTGTAATCGTTTTGGACTATTTTTTCATTATCTGCGAGTGCGCATACATGGGCGATATCTTCTTTTTTACCAAAAATTTCTATTATTTTCGCAATGTGTTCGTCAGTTAGGACGTTGTTGTTTGTTCTTTTTTCAAAAAACCCACTAGCATCTATAAACTGCGTTTTAGTCTCTGTTTTATGCTTTGAAAGAACAAGGATATTAACAGCTATCGGAGTGCCATAAAAAAGATTTGGGGCGAGCGCGATGACGGTCTCGACAAAATTTTCTTTTACGAGATATTCGCGGATCTTTTTTTCCGCACCGCCTCTATAAAAAATGCCCGGGAAACTAACTATCGCGGCTCTGCCTTTTGCCGAAAGGTAGCTGAGTGCGTGCAAGATAAAGGCAAAATCCGCCTTGCTTTTTGGCGCAAGAACGCCCGCAGGAGCAAATCTAGGATCGTTTATGAGCGTCGGATCGTCGCTACCGATCCAGTTGATGGAGTAAGGAGGATTTGAAACGATAGCGTCAAAAGGCCTATCGTCGCTAAGCTTTGGATCTAGTAGCGTATCGCCGATCTCTATGTGAAATTTAGAGTAATTAACGTTGTGTAAAAACATATTCATACGCGCCAGGTTGTATGTCGTGTGATTTATCTCCTGGCCAAAAAATCCATCCTCGACCTCATGTTTGTCAAAACGCTTTTTAGCCTGCAAAAGTAGTGAACCAGAACCGCATGCTGGATCGTAAATTTTATTTACGTGCTCTTGTTCGTGCATGGCAAGTGCGGCGATGAGCTTTGAGACATTTTGCGGAGTGAAAAACTCGCCGCCGGATTTGCCTGCATTCGCGGCATAGTTCGAGATAAGAAACTCGTATGCGTCGCCAAAAAGATCGATATGGTTGTCCTTAAAATCACCAAAATCAAGCTCGGCCACGCCTTTTAAAACCGCTGCGAGTCGCCTGTTTTTCTCTGTAACACTATTTCCTAAACGGTTGCTAGTAGTATCAAAATCGGCAAAAAGCCCTTTTATGTCCTGCTCTGACTCATACCCGGCTGCCGAGCCTTCGATACTTTTAAAAATTTGATCTAAATCGGTATTTAAATTTGCGTTATTGTCGGCATTTTTTACGACGTTTTTAAATAACTGACTAGGGTATATAAAATATCCCTTCGTAACAATAGTATCGTGCTTGATCGCTTCAAGCTCCGGCGAATCGTCGGGCAAGCTTGCGTAGTCAAAATCATCGTCGTCGCCCTCTATATAATCCGTAAAATTTTCGCTAATATATCTATAAAACAACGTACCTAGGACGTATTGCTTAAAGTCCCAGCCGTCAACAGCGCCTCTTACTTCATTTGCAATACTCCAAATTTGGTTTTGCAAGGCCTTGCGTTGTGTCTCTTCGCTCATTTAATAGTATCTCCTAAAAAATTTTATGCATATAGAATGGGGGGCTGCCGATAAAATTTAGAAATTCCATACTTTAATTTTCGCAGCAAAATTTCGCTTCCTAAAATTTCATCGCAGCATGGTGCTGGCAGAAGGCTGCTCGCGCTACCTTCCGCTTAGATACTCCTGCAGCGTTTTAACTTCAAGCGCAGAGTCGTCCTTTATCGAGCAGATCGAGCGCGTAGCGGCGATCGCCGCCTTCATCGTCGTAAAATACGGCAGTCTAAAGCGCAGCACGCTCTGGCGGATCTTCGCGGCATCGGTGGAGCTT
>NZ_CALIBH010000257.1 GCF_938045775.1 uncultured Campylobacter sp. | reverse complement strand
AATTACGACTTTAAATTTTCAAAAAGGACGCAGATGAATAAAAGTTTGGAATTCAGAGCCGACATCGGAATGATCTTTGTGGCGATCGCTTTTGGGCTCGGGTATCTGCCCACCTCGCAGGCACTTGCGAGCAACAACGTCTTCGTGCTGCTATTTTGGCGCTTTTTCGCTGCGAGCATCATCGCAGGTGCGATATTTTTCCCAAAGCTCAAAGCCATAACTTCGCGCGAGATCAAGCACGGCGCGGTGCTTAGCCTGTTTTTATTCGCGGGCTTTACGTCACAGACCTTCGCTTTTAAATTCGCGCAAAGTTCCTCCGTAGCCTTCATCATCGGCCTAAACGTCGCGCTCGTACCCTTCATCGCCGCGGCGCTGTTTAGGCATAAAATTTACTCCTACGCCTACGCAGGCATCGCGCTTGCGGTCATTGGCCTCTATCTCATCGGCGACACGCAGCTAGGTCTCGGCAAGGGCGAAGCGCTGGCGCTAGTCTGCGCGTGCGCGTATTCGTTTCACATCGTGCTGACCAACCGCTTCGTGCAAAGCTGCGACGTAGCGGGCATCGCCTACGTACAGATCCTCTGCTTAAGCGTGCTTTGCTGCTTTGCGGCGATCTTTTTTGAGAGGGTCAGCATCGTGCCGGTGATGGATAGAAGCTTTTTCGTCGCGATGGCGGTGATCTGCCTGCTGGGAACGGTTTTTGGCTTTTTTGCGCAGGCCTTGATGCAAAAATACACGACGCCCGTAAAAACCGCTCTGTTTTTCACGCTCGAGCCCGTAACGGCGGGTATTATGGGCGTATTCGTGGGCGGCGAGAGGCTAAGCGCGATGCAAATTTTAGGCGCGGCGCTCATCCTCGTAGGCGTCTTAATAAGCGAGATCGGAAGCTACCTCAGCGCGAAACGGAGCAGATCCGCAGAGGTCTGATTTTGCGGCGGCGCAAATTCCATAAATTCCATGCAGCGTGGAATTTTACGACGCAAAATTCCACGCTGCATAAATTTGCACGCGTAATCCCGTGCCGTATAAAATTCTACGCCTTTAAAATTCCACAGCGAAATTCTGCGCCACGTAGAATTCTATGTCACGTCGAATTTTGCGGCGCCTCTTGCAAGGATACGTTAAAATTCCACGACAAAATTTCGTATTAAAATTTAC
This sequence comes from uncultured Campylobacter sp., assembly GCF_938045775.1. Taxonomy (GTDB): domain Bacteria; phylum Campylobacterota; class Campylobacteria; order Campylobacterales; family Campylobacteraceae; genus Campylobacter_B. Next base: position 788 of record NZ_CALIBH010000257.1, on the reverse strand, counting down.
CCAGCAGAGGCGTGCGGCGAAGCTTTAGTGATAAAATTTCATTGCTTAAGCGATACAATAGTAAAATAATGAAATTTTAACAAAGGAGCCCCTATGAAAAAAATCATCTTTCTTGTTGCCGCGCTTGCGGGCATATTGTTTGCCAAAAGTGTAGAGATAGAGACGCCGCCTAATCATAAAGACGGCGTAAATCACCTGGAATTGGTGCTGATCTTAGATAAATCAGGCTCGATGAGCGGGCTTGAGAGCGATACGATCGGCGGATTTAACTCGATGATAGAAAAGGAGCGTAAAGAGGGGATCGACGCCAGCGTCACGACCGTGCTTTTCGATACGAAATTTAATGTCATCCACGACCGCACGCCGCTTAAGAAGGTCGAAAACCTAACGTCCAAAGAGTACTACGCCGGCGGCAATACCGCGCTACTAGACGCGATTGGCAGCACGATAGCGCGTATCGAGCGAGTGCCCGACATCTATGCCAAAAACAATCGCGTGCTTTTCGTCATCATCACCGACGGTATGGAAAACTCAAGCCGCGAATACTCCAAAGCGCAGATCAAAAAGATGATTAGCGACAAGCAGGAAAAATACGACTGGGAATTTATCTTTTTAGGCGCTAATATCGACGCCGCAAGCGAAGCACGCAGCATCGGCATCAAAAGCGAAAATGCCCTAAAATACGAGAATTCCAAAGAGGGCGTGAGTAAAAATTTCGAAGCGGCAGCCGAGATATCCAAAGACGTAGCGACCGATAACAAAGCAAACTCGAAATGGCGCGACAAGGT
>NZ_CALIBH010000256.1 GCF_938045775.1 uncultured Campylobacter sp. | reverse complement strand
CTCTAGCGAGGGTTTACTTTTAGGCATCGAGGGGGATTACTCGTTTAAATCTAGTCTTACAGCCAAATGGTCGGAGGATGGAGACTCTGGCACCGTTAAAGATCATAAGGGGCAAGCTGCGATAGGTTTTAAGGCTGGCTATGATTTTGGTATAGCTAGAGCATACGGCGAGTATATGTATGACTTTAAGGTTACAAAAAATGGTAGTGATGAGGATGGAGATTTTAAACACTCTTGGAATAAGCATAGCTTGCTAGTAGGCGGAGATTTTACGCCTGAGATTACGAATAGCTTTAGGCTAGTAGCGGGCGCATATACGGGGGTTTCGTTTTTGAAATACAAAGATTCGTATAATGACTTCAGCGGCGATAGTGACTCTATATCAAAGACAGTACCAGGCTGGGTCATCGGCGCAAGGCTGGGTGGTTTATATAGCTTTGATGAGCATAATGAGATCGAGTTTGGCTACAAAGCGGACTACACGAGATACAAGGCTAGTAAGCTCGGAGAGGATATAGATAAAGCCTACGAGACCAATCATGGACTATATTTAGGATACAACTTTAAATTCTAAAAATTCTAACGTGCTAGCGCAGGATGGGGCGAACGAACTCCCGCTCCATCCATTTTAAATTCCAAATAATTATTAGACGTCAAATCGCAGGATTGTTTAATCCGAAATTTGCTAGCAATTCAGACGTAATTATATGATAATCAAGGGTGCTGCCGGTACTAGACATCAAATTTTACCTGCTTACGCGTATAAAATTTTAAAATTTTTAAAAATATCATTACGCAAGCTTAATTTCCTATTTTTAGTGCTATCTGTTAAGCGCTTAAATTGATGGAATTTATGAAATTTTACTCAATCCGCTTTTTTCTAAGAATCGTTAAAATCTCAAGTTGAAAAAGCGGAATTTTATCAATGTCCCCATTTGCCACTTTAAATTTGTTTCATAATTGTTTCGGATATCTCACGATCCCTAGTTCGAGTACGACGCAGAAATGCCATTTTGCTTTATGGAAATCTCGCATTTACATCTTCGGGATTAGCACTTAAATTTTGCGGTAAAATTCTAAAACTACTGCGTCTAAGAATTTTAACGTTTTAAAGCATTAAATTTTTACGATTTTAATGTTAGTCGCAAGCGTAGAATTTTTACCTTTATAAATTCGCGGTAAAAGCGGTAGATGCCTGTCGTGCGGATTTAGATGCCAGATTTATCCGCAAGCGCTACGCTTTTACTAAAATTTTGTCTTTGTAAAAATTTTAAAATTTCAATCGCTGTTTTTAAAATACTTCGGCGCAAACATAAATTTCTAGCCGCTTCGCTATATTTTATAGGCTTGCTCGGAGCTTTAAAATAGCAAGTCGCGTGTCTGCTATTTACCAAAAACCCTAGCGAAAATCGCGTCTACATTTTTGGTGTAATATCCGTAGTCGAAGCACTCTTTGATCTCGCTTTCGCTTAGCTTTTCTCGTAGCTTTGTATCTGCTA